>CAVAXR010000083.1:0-6488 GCA_963592375.1 Oribacterium sp.
TCTGATAGCTTGCACTGGTGAAGCTGCCCATCAACCAATAGGTGATTTCCGGCAGCTTGTCCTGCGGGTCGGCCGTGTACTTAAGGAGCGAGCCGATTGCATTAAACAAAGAGGATGCGATGGTACCCGCCAGCACGAGATAAACCATGGAGCGGCCGCTGCTCTTTCCGGCGATCTTCAGCGTAAATACCACCGAAGCCAGTCCAAAGACCAGTGCAATCAGCTGTGTCTCCAGTATACTGCAGGACAGAATGATTGCAAGTATGGCACCCACACAGGTGCCGCTGGTCACGCCCAGAATATCCGGTGTCGCCAGGGGATTCGAGAACAGGCACTGGAAGGCATTGCCCGCACAGGTGAGTCCCGCCCCCACGATAATGGCCATCAGGATTCTGGGCAGACGGAGATTCATGACAATCGAGTAATTCTGCCCCTTCTCTGCCTGTCCTGCTGCAGCAGCCTTCAGCACCGACAGCACGTCGGTCACCGGCACATTCATGCGCCCGAAGCAGAGACAGAGCAGCGCCGTCACAATCGGGAGCACCAGCATTAGAATCACCGCAAGGGGACTGAAGCGCCCCTTGTGGATCCAGATTGTATCCTTCATCAGTAGCTCAGCATTTCTGCCAGCTCGGCATCGGTCACATCATAGCCGTACCAGTCATGATAATAGGTACGGATGGTGTCCTCCAGCGGGTAATCCTCGAAGGCCTCCGGATAGGTTCTGGATGCGAGCCATGCATATACCAGCGGTGCATCCGGATTCGGTGTGAACCAGTTCCACATGCCGAGGGTGCTGTCATAAACACGTTCGTTCTGTACTGCCTTCAGTGTAGAGAAGTCTGCACCCTCTACCTTGTTTTCCATGACATCCGCCGTCTTCAGGTTCAGAAGTCCCGGGCCGTCCAGGAAAAGAATGTCCGGATCCCAGCTGTAGATCTGCTCCATGCTGGTCTGTGCGAAGCCCTTGCTCTCGCTGGCCGGATCCTGCACGCCCAGCCGCTTCATCCAGAAGGTACCGAAGGTGCCGTTGCCGGAAACCATCGGTGTGCCGTTGGCATACTTCCAGAGAATCAGTGCCGACGGACGCTCCTCCTCCGGAACGGTCGCAATACGATCCTCAACCTCCTTCACGATGGCATCGCCGGCAGCCACGAAATCATCGGTCTTGCCCGGCTCACCGAACACATCCTCGAGAAGGTTCAGCCACTCCTCATAACGCTCAATGGGATCGGCATCTGTGGAAGCGCCCACAGTCGCAAAGCCGACAGACGGGATACCGCTGGCCTTCAGTACCTCGGCATGCTCGGAGTTGTTGGCATTGTAAAGGATCACATCCGGCTCCAGCTTCATGATCTCCTCGATATTGAGGTCACTCTGGGCGTAAACGGTATCCGAGCTCTCCAGCAGCTCCGGTGCGATGTTCTTCAGCACAGTTTCTGAAATGATGGTCTTGAAGGAACCGCAATAACCGGTGATGTAGGGTGCGCTTCCCTGGAAATAGGCCATATAAGTAGAAAGAATCGGGATCTGGTCGATCACGACCTTGGTGATGGTATTCGGTACCTCGACCTCGTTGCCTGCATGGTCTGTCACCATGTGGGTCCCCTCCGGATCCAGTGCCTCAGCTGCTGCAGTGGTTTCCTCCGCTGCCGCTGTCTCCTCTGCTGCCGCGGTGGTCTCCTCCGCAGCTGCTGATGTTTCCGCTGCTGCCTCAGTGACTGCCGCTGTGGTTGCCGTCGCGGATGCGGAGCTGCCGCAGCCGGCCAGTGCGCCTACAGTCATGGCAGCTGTCATCACAGCAGCCAGAGAACGATAGATATTTTTTTTCATAAATACTCCTTATTATAGAAATAAGCCTGCGTCTCTCGTTAGTTCTCATTAACTAACCACGCCATTCTATCGTATTCTCAGTCAGACTGTCAGTTGCTATGGCAACAGAACCGGCATCACTGCAGCTATTCTTCCTTTCCTTATTAAGGAGCCGTTGATTTGACCAGCATTTCCTTAATACAAACAAAGATTAGTCATGCCTCAGCCTTGTCAGCGGAAGAAAAATATATTAAAATACAGGGGACTGTTAGGAGAACGGTCTACACTTAAATTCTATTTATTTTTATAAGGAGGATATGAACATGGCACATTCAATTACAGACGAGTGCGTAAGCTGCGGATCCTGTGCATCTACCTGCCCGGTTGAGGCTATCTCTGAGGGAGAGGGAAAGTACGTTGTAGACGCTGATACATGTATCGATTGCGGTGCATGCGAAGAGGCTTGTCCGACAGGCGCTATCTCTGCTGAATAATTCATTCGATATAAGAATTCGAGAAACCATCCTGCTCCGCAGGATGGTTTTTTTTTGCGTAAAATCGCTTGACGGCAAATAATGTGTGTATTAGTCTGTCATGAGCGCCCGCGCTTCTCTCCGGCGCCCATGGCAGCGATTCAAGTGTCATTGGTTCAACTGCCTATACATACTGGACGGGAACGAGAATCGTCCGAGTCGGACTCGCACTCCCCGTTTCCGCAAAAATTGGAGGTCACATATGCAGGTCGATATGACAAAGGGCAATCCCCTTCCTATTATTCTGAAATTTATGCTGCCGCTTTTCCTCGGCAACGTCTTTCAGCAGCTCTACAATATGGCGGACACCATCATCGTGGGCCGCTTCATCAGCTCGGATGCACTGGCGGCTGTCGGTTCCACCGGAACCGTCATGTTCCTCGTGACCGGTCTCGCCCAGGGTCTCACCACCGGCTTCACGGTGCTGACCTCCCAGTGCTTCGGCGCAAAGGATTATTCCCGCATGCGGCGCTCTGTGGCGAACGGCATTATCCTGTCCGTCCTCGTCACACTGCTCCTGACCGGCTTCTTCGTCATGATCATGAAGCCGCTGCTGCGCCTCATGAACACGCCGGAAAATATCTATCAGGACGCCTACACCTACATTATCCTGATCAGCTGGGGGACCTTCGCCACGATTTTCTATAACCTCTTCTCCTCCTATATGCGCGCCGTCGGCAACAGTCAGGCCCCGCTCTTCTTTCTGATCTTCAGCGCCGTCCTGAATGTGGGGCTGGACCTCCTGCTGATCATCCGTTTCCATATGGGTGTAGCCGGTGCCGCCGTCGCCACCATTACCTCGCAGGCAATTTCTGCCCTCCTCTGCCTCATTTACATCCGCGCCCGGATCCGGCTGATCTGGCCGCAGAAGGGCGAATGGCGCTTCTCCGCATCGGCGAGCCGGCATCAGCTGGCAGTCGGCATCCCCATGTCCCTGCAGTTTGCCATCACTGCCTCCGGCACCATGATCATGCAATCCGCCATCAATCTCTTCGGCTCGACTGCCGTAGCTGCCTATACTGCAGCCTGCAAGGTGCATAATCTCCTGGTGCAGGAAATGCCCGCCATGGGCCAGGCGCTGGCCACCTACAGCGGTCAGAATTACGGCAAGGGCGATATCGCCCGGATTCAGAAGGGGGTTCGCTCCGCCGTGCTGATCAGCACCGTCTATTCCGTGCTGGCTGCGGTTGCCGCAATCACGCTGATGCGTCCTTTGCTGCCGCTCTTCTTCACCGGCACCACCAGCCTTGCGGATATGCTTCCCTGGGCCAACACCTACATCCGCATCTGTGCCCTCTTCTACATTCCGCTGAGCTACATCTTCATCTTCCGGAATGCCATGCAGGGCTGCGGCTACGGCTTCCTGCCCATGATGGGCGGTGTGGTGGAAATGCTGGCGCGCCTCGCAATGGCGGTTCTCGCCATGCATGTGCTGAGCTACCCGCTGGCTGTCTTCTGCGACCCCGCCGCCTGGCTCTCCGCCGGCATCTTCACCGGTGTGGCGTATCTGTATGTGATGAAGAGGATTCGCAAGCGGATTGTGTGAAACCGACAAAACAGCATTTCCTTAAAAGCGGTCAGCTGAATGCCGACCGCTTTTTCTATTTCCTTTTATCGCTCTGTCATTACCGCATAACATATTTTCTAAAAATAGATATTCTAAAAAAGAATATTTGCAAAACGATTATTTCAAAAACGGTCGTTTACAAAACAATCGTATAGTGCTATAGTATGCATATCGAATAAATGTTTCGTGCAGAAAGGGAAATAGGTGAACGATATGAGAGTCACATTAAAAACGTTCGAGATGCTAACCGTAATGGTAATCGTACTTGGTCTGCTGGGCGCTCTGTCCAGATGGAGCGAGATCCGTCTGGTCGGCTACCTGCTGATGGTTGTCGGCCTGTATTTCCTGCACAGGGCAGACGCCGAAAGAAAACGCCTCCGCAGAAGGCATGCCTTCTATCAGAGGCTTGGCAAAATCGTAGCCGCAAGCATGGAAGCTTAGAGAAAAAGCACACCTTCAGATATAAGAGAAGACCCAGACGCTATGCCTGGGCCTCCTTAGGGGAAATATCGGAATCAATCTTCCACTTTACTTCAGATGTTTGTCAAAGAATTCAATGGTCAGCTTCTTTGTAGCCGGCTGAAAAAATTCTCTTGTGCCGTGTCCGGCATGAGGAACCACATAATAATCGCAGCGATCCTCAAGTCCCATTTCACAAAGCTTCTCATACAGGTGATCGCTGTTCAGCTCTACCGGCACCAGCGGATCATTGTCTCCATGAAGGATCATCAGCGGAGCCATACCGTCATTGACATAATAGGTCAGTGTTGCTTTCTTAGAACGCTCCACCATGGTTTCCGGATCACCGCCCATCAGCGCACCGCCGTGGGTATCCTCCAGCCGGTGCCAGCGGAAGTTCGGGTCATCAAGACGTGCCTTTTCAGATATCATGTCCGCTTCCACATCCACCGGTCCGAAGAAATCGATTGCCGCCTGTACATCAGAATTCTGCTCGCTCCACTCTTCAGTGTCATAGCCAGAGAGATTCTGTCCGGCAAAGGCCGCCAGATGTCCGCCAGCTGAACGGCCAAATACACCGATACGGTTCGGATCAATCTCATATTTTGCAGCATTTGCCTTCACGAAGCGAATCGCCGTCTTCACATCCTCCAACTGATCCGGCCACTTGCCCTGGGCAGAGCTTCTGTAATAGATGGAAACCACCACATAGCCGGCTCGGGCATACTCTGCCATCTCACCAAGCATCAGATTCTTGTCCGCACCGCGCCAGCCGCCGCCCGGAATCCACACGAGTGCCGGCTTCGGGCTGTGATCCTCACGGGGATCATCCTCCCCTGCGGCTGCACGCATTTCAGAATTGCCGTTCTGCAGCATCACAGAAAGCTTCAGATCCAGCGGTTTCCCCTCCAGATCCTGTACATGGGAATAAACAACATTATCCACCAGGTTAATGGTCTTTTCTTTAATCCCGGGCTCAAAAATTCCTCTCATTTTCCAGCCTCCTTATGCGTAAATCGGGAAAAACAGGGTTGTGCTGATAATCAGAGACACTACCTCCAGAATGAAAAGAGGAATCGTGAACTTCAGTGTCTGTGCCGCATTGAAGTTGCCAGTACCAAAGGCAATCATGGAGCCTGCGCAGCCTGTGGGCATCACGAAAGCCATCCATGCAGATACAGCAGTTACCAGCACAACAGTCTGTACATTGAAGCCGCCGGCTATTGCCGTGGAAGCCGCAATCGGGATCATCAGCGCCATGGTACCCATGTTGGACAAGAAATTGGTCATAACAGCAGTTACGATGCAGAATACAGCAACTACAAAGATCGGTGCCGGGTGTCCGCCCAGAATCTTCAGCACGGTCTCACCGATCAGTTCGCCCACACCGGTATTGCCGAGAACGGTGGAAACCGCAGACATGCCGGCGATCAGGAATACGATGTCACCAGTGATGGTCTTGAGACAGGACTGGAGATCCAGCACACCGGTCAGCAGCAGTACGAGCACGCCCGCTACCGGCATAACATTCTGAATGTCCTTCGGAACAAAATCAGAAAGGAAGAAGGCTGCCATAATAGCAATAAAAACGCCGAAAATGATATACTCGTCTCTCTTAGAGATCGCCTGCTGCTCCTTTACTTCCTTCACATTCTCCTTTTTCATAGTCTGCTTCGGAATGAGACGGAACGCAACGATACAGTAGATGAAGCCAACAAGCGCCGGAATGGCTGCTGCCTTGAAATAGTCAGCGATACCGATGGCATACTCCGGTGCGACACCCTCGAAGAAGGAGTTGATGGTACCCGGCATGGTTGCGCCCATAGCAACAGGAACCTTTGCCGTCCAGATGGTATTCAATGTACATACAGCAAACAGCATTCTTGCCGGTGAGAGGTTGCTGTCCTCGTCCAGTGTCTGTACGAACAGCAGCATGATGGACAGGCAGGCCACCTGGCCCATGAACTGTGAAAGAACAACAGTAACTGCAAACATGGTCAGCATGATCACAATTTCCTGCTTTCCCTGCATGCTCTCCAGCACGCCTCTCATTTTATGGATCACACTGGTACGGCTCAGCTGAGTAGCTACAACGATCATGGTTGCCACCATAATGG
>CAVAXR010000084.1:0-6094 GCA_963592375.1 Oribacterium sp.
AGAGGGAACCGCTGACTTAATGTGCATTTTTTATAATTATTATGAAATAAAACTTGCAGAATATCAAAAATTTGCTCATAAAAAATACAACTTGACAGAAAAAAATCCCTGCATTTGCTTGTATAAAACATCCGGTTCTGCTATGATTTTCTCAACAAGGGTTGTGAAAAACGACCAAACGAGAACGATAGGGAGGAAAACGAAATGAAAAAAATGATGAAGAAGTTTGTTGCGGCAGCGACTGCCTCGGCAATGGCAGCGGTCAGCCTGGCAGGCTGCGGAAGCTCCTCAAGCGGCACAACTTCTACCACAGCGGCAGCGGCAGCAGCCGGAACAGAAGCGGCAGCAGCGGAGGGCAGCGACAGCGCAGCTTCTTCCGTGGACAATGCGGACATCAAGATCGGTGTATCCATCTGGTCCTCTACCGATGTGCTGGGATCCCAGTGTAAGCTGATTCTGGATGAGGCAGCCAAGGCGCTGGGTGTTCAGGTACAGTATGTTGACCAGGGACATGTATCCGAGAAGGTTACCGCATCTGTAGAGCAGCTGGCAGCAGCCGGATGTCAGGGTATCGTGATCTGTAACTCGGCAGATACCGAGATGACCTCGGCCATCAAGACATGTAACGACAACAAGGTATATCTGGCTCAGTTCTTCCGTGTAATCAGTGAAGAGAACAGTGCAGACATTTACCAGATGGCAACAGAGTCTCCGTACTACATCGGTGCGGTGCATGAGGACGAGCCGGCCAACGGCGAAGCGCTGGTAAATATCCTTCTGGAGAAGGGCGACAGAAACATCGGTCTCATCGGATGGGAGCAGGGTGATGCAACCTGGCTCGGCAGATGGGAAGGCTACAAGGCCGGCGTAGAGAAGTGGAATCAGGAGCACCCGGATGATCAGGCTAAGCTCTCTGAGCCGCAGTACGCAGGAACCTCTTCTGAAGGCGGTTCTAAGGCAGCTGAAGCCCTGATGTCTGCAGATCCGACACTGGATGCCCTGATCCCGGCAGGCGGCGGCGGAGATCCGCTCCAGGGCGCAATTGCAGCGGTTGAGCGTGCCGGCAAGACACAGGATATCGACATCGTTTCCACAGACTTCCTTCCGGATCTGGGAGAGAGACTGGAGAACGGCTCCATGGCAGGTGAGTCCGGCGGACATTACTGCGATCCGCTCATTGCCTTCATGATGGTTTACAATGCAATCAAGGGCAACTATACAGGCTTCGAGGGCAAGTTCGAGGATGTTCCGTTCCCGTACCTCTATGTATCCTCTGCAGATGACTACAAGTCCTATGAGCAGTACTTCGTAGATCAGCTTCCGTACACAGATGATGAGCTGGTAGAGATGTCCAATCTGGATCTGGCCGGCCTGAAGGAGGCAGCAGCAAAGATCTCCATCGAGGATGCAGCCGCGCGTGCAGGTGCTTAAATAATCAGAAACACAAGGCTTTAAGCTATGGGGAGGGCCGGTATCGCGCGGTGATACCGGCCCTTTCAACATCAAACAGGCATAATACATAGCTTATGTAGATTTAACGGTTCAGACGCGGCATAGTGGTGCCTGTGTCCGGACCCGGAGGAAAAAATATGAATTCTGCGAACGAGCTTGCGGGAAAGAAACGAATGTCCGGCACGGTGAGAGGCTATCTCATCCTGTGCGGGCTGGTCGTGCTTTCCTGGGCGATTTTCAAGGTGCTGACACCCGGCAACTTCGGTTCCTTCAGCAATATGCTGAGCTACTTCCAGGCCAGTCTGATCGCCACGGTGGGTGCCGTGGGCTTCTACTTCGTCATGGTCATGGGAATGTTTGATTTTTCCATCGGTGCGAACATCATGCTGTCGGCTATCGTGGGCTGTGTTTTTGCCAGCCGCTTCGGTATGGGCTATGCCGGACTCATCATCGGAAGTCTGCTTACCGGCGCGATCGTCGGCCTTCTGAACGGTGTTTTCTACGTGAAGCTCCGGATCCCTTCCATGATCGTTACCACCGGTCTGGCGCTGATCTATGAGTCCGTGGCCAACTACATTGCCGGCGGTGTGGAGCAGACCCTTCCGTCGAACCTTCGTGCCTTCGGACAGATGCCCGGCAACATTATCCTGGCGGTGCTGTCCTTCGCGGCGGCTTATCTGATCCTCAATTATACGAAGATCGGTACGTATACCTATGCCATCGGCTCCAACGAATTCGTGGCAAAGAACATGGGCATCAATGTAGATCTTTACAAGGTCGTGGCCTTTGTGCTCAGCGGCATATTCCTGGGCCTCATGGGCGTTCTGACCATCAGCTACGGCTCCTCCATGGTGGCTACCACCGGCATGGCATCCATGAGCCGCAACTTTGTGCCCACCATGGGCTGCTTCTTCGGTGTGGCCTTCAAGAAATACGGCATGCCCCTGCAGGCGATCATCATCGGTGAGTTCGTTATCAACATCATTTTCTTCGGCTTCATTGCCATGGGCGCGCCGACAGCCATTCAGGATGTCATCACCGGCCTGGCGCTGCTGATCATCATTACCGTGACCACAAAGGTCAGCAAGGGCGAGATCGTAAAGTAAGGAAGGAGAATGCAATGAGTGAGATCAGATTAGAGGTTCAGAATCTCTGCAAATCCTTCGGCATTACGAAGGCGGTGCAGAACGTTTCGTTCAACATCAATAAGGGTGAGGTGCATGCCCTGATCGGAGAGAACGGCTCCGGCAAGTCCACACTCACCAATATGCTGACGGGCATCTACAGCATCGGCAGCGGAAAGTTCATTCTGGACGGCAAGGAGATTCATCCGAAAAATCAGGTGGAAGCCAACAACGAGGGCGTTTCCATTATCGTACAGGAGCTGGGAACCCTGTCCGGCCTGACCGTGGCAGAAAACATTTTCCTGGGCCATGAGGATCAGTTCGTGCATATGGGCTTTAAGAATACCAATGCCATGAACAAAAGGGCCACAGAGCTTCTGAAGCAGTACGGCTTCGAGCGGATCAAGGCCTCGGACATGATCGATGAATACAATTTCGAGGACCGTAAGCTGGTGGAGATCGTAAAGGCCACCTACTTCAATCCGAAGATCGTTGTCATTGATGAGACAACAACAGCACTTTCCCAGGAGGGACGTGAGGAGCTCTACAAGCACATGAACCGGATCCGCGAGAGCGGCAATTCCGTCATTTTCATCTCTCACGATCTGCCGGAGGTGCTGGATAAGTCGGATACCATCACCATCCTTCGGGACGGCGTCTACATTGACACCGTGAAAAGCAAGGACGTGACAGAGAATGACCTGAAGCGTCTGATGGTCGGACGTGAGGTGACCGGCGATTACTATCGTGCCGATTACGGCGAGCCGATTTCCGATGAGGTGGTGCTGAAGTGTGAGAATGTCTCTGTTCCGGGACTGATCGAAAATGTCAGCTTCGAGCTGCATAAGGGCGAGATCCTCGGCTTCGGCGGACTGTCCGAGTCCGGCATGCATGAGGTCGGAAAGGCCATCTTCGGCGCCTCCTATGACCGCAGCGGACGGGTGACACTGCAGGACGGCACGGAGATCAACGACATTCCGACCGCCATTAAGCATTCCATCGCCTATACCTCGAAGGACAGAGACAACGAGTCCGTGGTGCTGAACCAGAGCATCGGCGACAACATCTGCCTGCCCTCACTGGATGAGCTGGCCAACAAGGCGCATCTGCTCAGCGACAAAAAGCTGAAGACATTTGCCAACCAGTACGCGAAGCAAATGTCGGTGAAGATGGTGAATGTGGACCAGTTCGTGTCGGATTTGTCCGGCGGCAATAAGCAGAAGGTTGTACTGGCCCGCTGGATCGGCAAGGACTCCGATATCGTGGTGCTGGACAGCCCGACCAGAGGTATCGACATTAAGGTAAAGCAGGATATTTATCAGCTCATGAATCATATGCGGAAGAACGGCAAGTCCATCATAATGATCTCTGAAGAGCTGATGGAGCTCATCGGTATGTGCGACCGCATCATTATCATGAAGGACGGACAGACCAGCGGAGAGCTGACAAGAAGCCGTGATCTGGATGAGAACAGTCTGATCACGATGATGGTATAAGGAGGCAGTCATGGAGAACCAGGCAACAAAAAGTGTAAATAAGGAGCAGGAGCTGAAAAAGCTTTCCAAAATGACGATGCTGCGCTCCCTGCTGCCCATCATAGGACTCGTTCTCGTGTTCCTGCTGTTTAACTTTCTGACCAACAACCGTATGATCGGAAACCTTCCGCTGGTGCTTTCACAGGTTTATGTGACCATGATCGCGGCCACAGGGGTTTTCTTTATCATGACCATGGGCGGACTCGATTTCTCCCAGGGCTCTATTCTGGGCATTGCCTCCATCGTGGTCTGCATGCTCTCGAAGACCAGCATTCCGCTGGCCATCGTCGGCGGCATCGCGGCGGGTGCGGCAATCGGTGCGCTGAACGGCTACTTCTATGTATACCGGAAGATCAAGTCCTTTATCGTGACGATCTGCACCATGTTCCTGTTCCGCGGCTTCATCAAGTACCTGACCACCAATGCACCGGTGGCCGGCGCTGCGAAGCTCATTAATTTCGACTCTACTGAACTGAAGCTGGGCTGCACTCTGGTGGTGCTGGTGATCGGCTTCGTGCTGTTCCGCTTCACCAAGTTCGGCACCTATCTGAAGGCAATCGGAGCCGGTGAGAAGGCAGCCATGTTCTCCGGTATCCGTACGGATCGGATGAAGTTCCTGATCTATGTGCTGGCCGGTGCCATTACCGGCTTTGCCGCCTTCATTAACGTCATCAAGGTCGGCTCTGTGACCTCCTCCGGCGGAAATCAGCTGGAGACCCAGATCCTGATCGCACTGGTGCTGGGCGGCATGCCGATCTCCGGCGGTGCCAAGGTACGCTTTGAGAATATCATCGTCGGCTCCCTGCTCTACATCGTATTGAACAGCGGACTCACCATGCTGGGCTATTCCACTCAGATGATGCAGCTCATTCAGGGCGTGGTGTTCCTGGTATTCGTAGCAGTATTCGCAGATCGCCAGTCACTGCAGGTGATTAAGTAAATTTGCATAATGTCTTCGGCCTGGTCTGCCGGGCTGCGGCATGGAAAAACATCAGGCGGGAGACAGCATGGAGAAGGACAGCGAAAGACGGGCGAACGAGAATCTGAAATACCGGAAGCTTTACAGCTGGGGAAGGACGCTGATCCAGTCCGGCGTTCTGAAAAAGGGAGATAAGTTTCCTTCAGAGCATATTCTGGAAAAGAAGTTCGGCTATTCCCGCCAGACAGTGCGGACAGCACTGGAACAGATGGAAAAGGAGGGGCTCATCAGCCGGATCCGGGGGAGCGGGACCTATGTGGCCTATGAATCCGGAAAAGGCGGCGAGCCCCGTCCGAAGGTGGGATTGATTCTCAGTTATTTTGCTGACTATCTCTTTCCGCAGGTGTATGATGGTATTGAATCCATTATGAAGGAAAAGGGCTATGATATTGATGTAGCGGTGACCAAGAATCGCCTGAATGACGAGGCCATGTACCTGGAGGGCTTCCTCAAGAGCCATGTCTCCGGACTCATCATTGAAGGCACTCGCTCCAGCTTTCCGAACCCCAACATCCGGTTGTATCAGGAGCTCAGGCGGCGGAACATCCCGACCCTCTTCATTCATAATCATTATGATAATCAGCGCTTCGACAGTGTGGAAATGTCGGATGCCCGGGCAGGCTATGAGCTGTGCCGGATTCTGATCCGGAACGGACACCGCAGAATCGGCGGCATGTTCAAGTATGATGACCGGCAGGGCATTGAACGCTATCGCGGAATGATTGAATGCCTTTCGGACAATGGGGTCCGCTTTGATGATGACTGGATTCGCTGGTATTCCACCAAGGATATGGAGGAAAAGCTTTCCCGGAAGAGTCTGCTGCGCTTTTACCGGCGAACCCGGGACTGCACAGCCATGATCTTTTACAACGATGAAATCGCGACGGCCTATGTTGATTTCCTGAAAGACCGCGGGCTTTCGGTGCCGGAGGATGTTTCGGTGGTTTCCTTTGATGATTCCAGGCTTCTGGAGGACAGCGGCATTCGTCTGCTTTCGGTGATTC
>CAVAXR010000084.1:6104-6465 GCA_963592375.1 Oribacterium sp.
GTATGAACTGGGACGACTTGCGGCCAGGAATCTTCTTCGCATGATGGAGGATGCGGACTGGCAGAAAAAGAAATATTCACATCAATTTCCGGTTTCCATCAATCATGGAAATTCGGTGAAGGATATAAGCATGAAAAATTTTTAGGAGGATAAGAAAATGAAAAAGCTGTACTTTGTTGTGGGTTCTCAGGATCTCTACGGAGAGGAATGTCTTCGGCAGGTGGCTGCAGACAGTGCCGAGATGGTGGCTTTTCTGAATGAGAAGCTGGCCGGATCTGTGGAGCTGGAGCTGCTCCCGACGGTAGAAAACTCGGAGATTTGTATTCAGGACATGCGGAAGGCCTCCTGCGATGACGACTGT
>CAVAXR010000085.1:0-6415 GCA_963592375.1 Oribacterium sp.
TCATTATTCCGCAGCCTTCAGATACTGGCTGGCGACATAGGCCTCCTGACCGTTGTAGTCAATGATTGCCCACTCATTATCATAGGCGCCCTTGTAGCTGACCTCCACATCCGGATCCAGCACATCCAGCACCTCAGAGTCCTCCGTGGACGGCTTCGTACGCACGCGAACGCCGCTGGTGGTGATCATCTTCTCCGGCACAGCCTCCGTGGTTTCCGGTGCCGTGGTCTCTGCCTCTGTGGTTTCCGGTGCCGCAGTGGTTTCGATGACAGCTGCAGTTGTCGGAGCCGCCGTCGTTTCAATGGTGGACTTTCCGCCGCTCATCAGAATACGGATCAGGATGATAACCAGAATAACGCAGGCCACCGGAATGGCAATCTTCAGCACACTGTACAGATCGATCTCCACCGGCTGTTCGTTTCTGGCGCTGCTGCGGCGCTTTCCGCTTCTCGCGCCGTTTCTTCCGCTGCGGCTGCTCTGCCCGCTCCGGGCGCCGCTTCTTCCGCTGCTCCGGCTGCTCTTTCCGGTAAGCCGGCTCATTTCCCTTGCCCGCTCCGTACCTGCGCCCTTCCTGCCCACGCCGCTGAAGCCGCCGTCATTTCTGTCATTCCTTCCGCCCAGCGGAACCCGGGGACGCTCCTCCGCTTCCTCAGTCAGATCTTCTTCTGCGCCAAGTCCCGCATCCGCTGCATCCGACTGCACAAAGCGTGCCTGCCGGGGTGTCGCATTCATATACTTCTCGAGCTCTTCCTTCATTAAGGAGAAAGCCTGATTTGCGCCCTGGGCGCCGGGATTCACGCCGGCCTCTGCCTGCTCCGCATAGCCCCGGATGCTGTCATAATTATCTCTTGATGCAGCATCGATGGCTCTGGCCTTGAAAAGCTGCTGAATATCCGCCGCCAGGCTGTCTGCCACCAGACACGCCCTGTCTACCTGCAGGCGCACCACCGTCTTCAGAATCTCCCGGTTCAGAATCACGGCGTTCTGATAACGTCCGTTCAGGATCAGATTCTGCACCTCATTCAGCTGCACCCGAATGCTTCCCCAAATACTTTTTTCTCTCGGTGACGGCATAGCCACTACCTCCTGTTTGATATGATCTTCGGCGAAAGCCGGCAGCTGACCGCTTTCCTGCAGTCCGTACTCCCGGTTCCGCCATTTCTCTACTGTTTATCAGCTGAAGATTCTCCAGCCTGCAATGAAGTGATTTGCCCACCAGCTGCCGAGGCTTCTGTGTACCACCCGGCCGTTGGAGGACGAAGCATCGATCACGGTGCCGCCGCCTGCGCAGATTCCCACGTGTCCGCTCACCACGATAATGTCGCCGGCCTGCAGCTCATTGTAGGATACCCGCTTGAATCGGCCCGGATTCCGCCAACCGGAGGAGGTCATGTAAGACACGCCTACACCCGCCTGATTCAGACACCAGTATACGAAGCCGGAGCAATCGAAGGAATTCGGTCCCTTGGAGCCCCATACATACGGACAGCCGATCTTCGAGGATGCGATGGAAATCAGCGTTCCTGCTGAACCGGATACCGTTGCACCGCCGCTGCCGACAGATACCGAGCTGCTGCCCTTTCCTGAACTGCCGGATCCGCTGCTGCTCGAGCCCGTCGAGGAATTCTTCTTCGAGCTGCTGCCGCTGGCCGCCTTCTTCACATCACCGGAATTCAGCTTTGCCATCGTCTGCGCACCGGCTGTACCGTCTGAGGTCAGTCCGTTCCGGCTCTGGAAATTCGCCACTGCCTGCTTGGTCAGCTCTCCGAAATATCCGGAGGCCTTATCGCTGGCAAGATAGCCATACTTCACCAGCAGCTGCTGCAGGCTCTTGACCTCATTCGACTGCTCACCGATCCGCATCGCATAGGGCTTTGCCGAATCAGAATCCATTGCCGTACGCGTGTCCGGTCCGAGATAGCCATCCACCACCAGATCATTCCGGGACTGGAAGGCTTTGATGGCGGACTGCGTTCCGCTGCCGAAATTGCCGTCTGCCTCACCGGACATATAGCCCAGGGCGATCAGTCGTTCCTGATACTTCTTCACGAGATCGCTCTGTTCACCGAGCGCGACAACATTTGCCTTCACCTCATCGGAATACAGCAGATTCGAGGTGGTGATTCCTACCGTGCCGTCAGCCGTCAGCCCGTTCAGCTGCTGCAGCTTCTTCACAGCCTCTTCAGTAACTTCCGTATAGGTGCCGCTGATGTCCCCTGCATTGGTCAGATAACCGAGGTTATAAAGACGGTACTGAATGTTCGTGACATCATCGCCGGAGAAGCCCACCTTCACCGCATATTTCGGTGCATTGTCCGCCATAATGGCATCCCAGGTCTCCACCCCGGTAATACCATCCATGGTCATACCGGTCTGCCGCTGGAAATACTGCACCGCCTTCGAGGTCGCGTCGCCGTAGTAGGTCGTCGGTTCATCCGCGTCCATATATCCGAGATCCATCAATCTCTGCTGCAGCTCTGCCACCACAGAATTGATGACACCCACTGTCAGGTTCACCGGTGCCAGCTCCTCCGCATTTTCGTCAATCGTCACCCCTTCAATAGAAGGGAGCACATTGGCATTGACGCCCAATGCCGCCACACCGACCACCGCCTCTGTTTCTTCTGCCGTGGTCACCACGATCTCCGAGGATTCCTCCGCCGCGCTTGACTCCTGCAGCTTCGCCTCACAGCCGGTCAGCGCCAGCATGCTCAGCGCCGTAAACAGCGCCGTTCCGCGTTTCCATAAATTTCTTTTCTTCATAGCTCCTGTTTTATGGTAATTGTTTCGCACCACCGGAAAATTCATATCATGTCCGGGACAGAGCCTGCTCTGCCATGCGGTGCCTGACAATTACTGATTATGTAAAGATTCATACAGCCGTTGAATGGGTCAGCTTCGCCCATTTAAGAGAGTATAACACACCTTGTCCGCCTGTACGTGACTTTTTTCTTAATTCATGCCGCCGGCCAGCTCATCCCGCAGATCCACCAGCATATTCTCCAATGTTTTCCGGTCCTGCTGTATCTCCCGGGCCCGCTCCGGTTTTCCGGTAATAATGTCATCGACGCCCAGTGCATACATTTTTTTCATGGTCGCATCCCGGTCCACCGTCCAGGCGGAAACGGTCTTGCCGCGGGTGTGGATCTCCTGCACCGCTCCGGCCGTTATAAAGCTGCACTCGATGCTGAAAAAGTCTGCCGCCGGAAGGTCATAATAGCTGCCGATGCAGGCCGGCATGATGTATCCGGTCCTGATCTCCGGCGCGTATTCCTTCACCTTGACAAGCGATGCATAATTTAATGAAGTCACCACACACTGATCGGCGAAATCCTCCGCCTGAATCAGTTCTGCTACCTTTTTCTCAAGCTCCGGCGTGTTTTCGCTTGCCTTGATCTCAATGTTAAGCCGGATTTTCCCCCTGCAGTATTCGATCACCTCCTGCAGCGTCGGGATCCGGGTCCCGGCAAAGGCCGGGCTGAAGAAGCTGCCGGCATCCAGGGCCTCGATCTCGCTGTAGGTAAGATCATATACATTGGCATTTCTGCCGGTGCAGCGCTGCAGGTTCGTGTCATGACTCAGCACGATCACGCCATCCTTCGTCAGCTGCACATCCAGTTCGGCACAATCCGAGCCCGCCTGAATGGCCGCTTCAAAGGCCGGCAGGGTATTTTCAGGTGCCGCCGCACTATAGCCGCGGTGACTGGTAATCTGGGTCTTTGCTCCGAGCACCGAGCCGAAGACATTATACTGCTCAAATGCCGGCGTCACCGACAAAATGCTGACGCCCAGCCAGAGACCTGCCGATACCAGGAAAGCCAGCGCCAGCAGAAGACGCCCGCCCTTCTGGTATTTACTGCCGTCCGGCAGCCGCTTTCCGACCGTAAAATCATCTTCCTTATGACGATAATAGAGGGCGCTCAGGAAGCAGTATTGAAGGATTGTCAGAAGACTGTCGAAAAAATAGCTGCAAACCGGAATCTGCAGATTCAAAATGCCGCGCCAGACGCCGCGCAGCATCGTGGCATCGATACTGCCCGCCCAGATCATCAGCGCAATGTCTGCGAATATCAGAATCACAGTGGTCGGCAGAATCCGTCTGCCCATGCGAAGATTCCAGCGGATCAGCCGGCAGAGCTTCCCGATCGGATGCTCCTTCCAGAAGTTCCGGCTCTCCTCCGCCGCTTCACGAAAGCTCTTTTCTTCTATAATAAAATAGTGAAAGCTCAGGATCCAGCAAAGGCTCACCAGCGCCAGCAGCACAAAGATGCAGAGGTACAGAATGTGGAGGCCGGTTTTTGCCTCAATCACCTCCATAATGTATTCCGGTATTTTCAGCTGGGAAATGTAGCCGATGCTGATGAACAGATTGGTGAAGGGGATCAGCAGTACTGCATAAATCAGGATCAGCCAGTTCCCGGGCCGCACAGCCGGCAGGATACGGCGAGCACTTTCCAGAAACAGCTGATGCAGCCGGCAGCGTTCCCCCCGCCGGGCACGGTCAAAGCCGCAGATCAGCAGTGAAATCTGATACAGGGCCCAGCAGGCAGACAGAAAGCCGATCACAAGACTTCCCAGCAGAAGGAAGGGCGACAGCAGCAGCTTTCCCGCATTTTCCGGTGTAATGTAGCTTACCGGCGACAGAAAGAGTGCAAGCCTCCAGATCAGCCGGCTGGCGGGGACGAACAGGAGCACGGTCAGCAGCTTGTAGATCAGCATTGCCGAGAGCAGCGAGCTCTGCACCCGTCTCAAAAGATGCACTGCATTTCGGGCATCATCCCTGTAATGCGGCCTGCTTGTCGTTTCTTCCATAGAGGCTCCTTTATTTGGCAATAAACAAAAAACCGGATGTTCGTAAGAACATCCGGCCAACTC
The DNA here is from genome assembly GCA_963592375.1 of Oribacterium sp. Classification (GTDB taxonomy): domain Bacteria; phylum Bacillota; class Clostridia; order Lachnospirales; family Lachnospiraceae; genus Oribacterium. The sequence goes on from CAVAXR010000085.1 coordinate 4,876, forward strand.
GTGCGCCCTCAGGGACTCGAACCCTGGACAAATAGATTAAGAGTCTACTGCTCTACCAACTGAGCTAAGGGCGCTCATTTCTGAATTTTTTCTGCCGTCCTCTTGACGACTCCGTTATAATACTAAAGTCGCAGGGACTTGTCAACCCCCAAATAAAAAAAATTCGGCACCGCTTTTTCAATTGATGCGGTGCCGCATCCACGCCTTACTGTATCGCCACCAGCTTGTAGATGGGATTTCCCTTTGCGGAGAATTTTTCCTCATACTCGGTCATGACATTGCCCTCATTCATGGAAGGGTCATGGTGCAGGTCACGGGTCACGGCGCAGAGGGTCCAGCCTGCCTCGGGAATGGACTCCAGGGAATAGTCGAAGAGTCCCATGTTGTCGGTCTTGAAGCAGAGCTCACCGTCCTTCTGCAGGAACTGACTGTAGACCTTCATGAAGACCGGGCTGGTGAGCCGGCGGTTCGCCTGCCGCGCCTTCGGCCAGGGATCGGAGAAGTTCAGGTAGATGCGCTCGACTTCATTTTCCGAAAAAACATCTGCCAGAAGCCGGGCATCTATGCTCATGAAGATCAGATTGCCGAGGTCCGCCCCCTCCTCCTGCATGCGCTCCCGCTTGTGGATTGCCTTCATCAGCACGGTATCGTAGCGCTCGATGCCGATGTAGTTGATATTCGGGTTCCGTCTCGCAAGCTCCGTGATGAACTGGCCCTTTCCCATGCCGATCTCCACATGAATCGGGTTGCCGTTCCCGAAGAAGCCGCGGCTCCAGTGTCCCTTGTGCTGCTGCGGCTCGTGCGCCACATATTCTGAATCCGCCACAAAATCCTCGGAGCCGGTAATGTGTCTCAGTCTCATAGCTTTCTCCTAAAAATTTTCTTCTTATATAATATGACACCAGGGTCAAAAGTCCTTTTTGACTCCAACATCATAGTATGATGCTTCACTTTGTCGAAGTGTATCATGTCTTTTTCAAATGTACAAGGTCTGCGTTCTGATATATAATAGGATACGGTATTGTCTTAAACCGGATTCGGCCTGCATGGCCGAATTCTCAGCTGATAAGGAGGACACACAATGCAGACAATTCTGGTTTGTGATGACGATAAGCAGATTGTGGAGGCCATCTCCATTTACCTGACCGGTGAGGGCTTTCAGGTGCTGAAGGCCTATGACGGCTATGACGCCCTGGAGATCATGGATAAGCAGCCGGTGGATCTTCTGATTGTAGACGTGATGATGCCCGGCCTGGACGGCATCCGCACCACCCTGAAGATCCGTGAGACCAGCTCCATTCCCATCATTATCCTGTCCGCAAAGAGTGAGGACAATGACAAAATCCTCGGTCTCAACATCGGTGCCGACGACTATATCACGAAGCCCTTCAATCCGCTGGAGCTCGTGGCACGTGTAAAATCACAGCTCCGCCGCTATACCCAGCTCGGGAACCTTGGTGAGAGTGCCGGAAGCGACAGCATTTTCCGAAACGGCGGTCTCTGCATCAACGATGACACGAAGGAGGTCACGGTGGACGGC
>CAVAXR010000086.1:0-3384 GCA_963592375.1 Oribacterium sp.
ACAGCACGGGCTTCGCGCCGCTGGCCACTTCGGGCATATAGGCCGAGGTCACCAGGCGATAGCTGAGCAGCTTGTCGGGCTGACCTTCCTTCAGGCCGGGCTGCCAAATAAACTGACCGCTGCCGTCCTTCAGCTTACGGAGGCCCTTGACCGTGCTGTCGTTTAGGAGGAAAACCGCCTTTTTGCGATAGCCGGACTTCACGGAATGAATCAGGTCGATGATCTCATCCGCCGTGATCGCCGCACCGGCCGTGGTCACGCCGATGGCCGCGCCATTTACGCTGTGAAGCAAACCAGTGGGCTTCGCCGTGCCGTTGCCGTTGATGAACGCATCCTCTTCAGCCGCGCCGATGCGGCGGGCGAACTCGGAAGCGATGTAGCTCTCCACGTCGAACACGGAGTCCTGAAGCAGTTCGTCGGACACCTTGATCATGGTCGCCACCTTGTGCGCGCCGATGGAAATCTGACCGAAAGCGTCGTCGGATTCGGGGATCTGGCCTTCCTCTTCCACCCAGCTGGCCGTGCCGTGGCTGGCGACGATGGGAATCTTGCGGTCGCCGGACTCCGTGCGGATGATGGTGCAAAGGCTGCGCAGCTGATTTTCCTCGGTCAGCGCCTGCACCAGCGTGTGTTCGTATTCATCCGGACAAAGAAAACCGCCCTCCGAATCGGTGCCGATCTGAAGAGCGTTGCGTACCTGGAAATGCTCGCCGCGATTGCGGATCATGTTCCAGAAGGCCAGTCTGTATTCATCTGATGCGCGGCCGGTTCGACCGCCGGGACTCTTTTCAGGGCGAGATGCCAGCGGCTGACGAACGGGCTCGTTCATCTCGCGATCCATCTGCTCCGCGCGCTCCATGCGGTCGATGGTATGACCGAGGTCGACTACCTCCTGTTCCATGCGCTCGTACTGCTGAGAATCCTCGGCGGTCATCACGCCGTTTTCATTGGTGTGTTCATCCAGAAAAGCCTTGGCCTTATCCCAGACTTCGGCGCGCTTCTGGCGCATTTCAAGAATTTTGCTCATGTTGTACCTCCAAAATTATCGGTCGTTGGGTTTGATCAGATCCAGCCGTCTGCGCAGCTGAGCCGCGGGGATACCTGAGTTTCCGCACTGTGCAGCCGCAGGTAGAGCAGTACTGTTATCCTGCTTCCGAGAATGACAGCGTTCCAGCCAGAGTCGCACCTTCGCTTCGGCATCCTTCCGGCTGACAGTGCGCACCGCAGCGGAGTCCGTGGGGCACGTCTGCGGGTCGGCCACGCCGTCGATAAATCCCTGCGCCAGCGCCGCGCCTGCGTCCATCCAGGTGGTGGCGGTCATCATCGCCGCCAGCGTACCGCGGTCAATGGGGCTGCGCCGGGAATAGATGTTGAGGATACTCTCCTTGCAGGCCTTCAGCAGCGCAATGGCTTCGCCGAAATCACGCTCGTTGCCCCAGGCGACAGTGGACGGGTCGTGGATCATGTAAAGGCTGCCCGGGGTCATCTCCAGCGTGTCCGCCGCCGCGGAAAGCACCGTCGCAGCAGATGCCGCCGTGCCTGAGATCACCAGATGCACCCTGCCCGGATAGGCGCGGATATCATCGTGCATTCGAACGGCGGCGTTACAGGAACCGCCATAGCTGTTCAGGATGATGCGCACATCATCGGAAAACTCGCTGTTCTCACCGTAAAGTGCGTCGTGCAGCATGGTCGGCGTAATCTCGTCGCCGTACCAGACTTCCTCGTCGATATAGCCGTTCAGGTTAATCGTTCTCAAGTTCATTCACCTCCGTTTCCTGTGCCCACACGATGCCTGCGAGAACAAAAAAGACACACGGTACAGCGACGCTGTTCCCGTATGCCTTGTATTCAGCGGAGTCCGTATGGGGATTCTGCAGCCAGCGGATGACCTGCCGGCGGGTTTTGGGCTTTGTTTTTCTGCCCATGGCCATGCGCCATTCCTCGAAGATCGCTTCCCAGCGATCTGTTTCTTTGTTGGATGGCGCGGGAATTTCAATGTTCTCGCACCATCCGTCCGGGTAGCCCTGCAGTCTGCAGCACTCGCCGGGCGTAAGACGACGTACCAGATATTCCACGGGGGCGGCAACGGCGCCTGGCCCCTCTGCCACCAGCGTTGGCGCTTTTTCTTCGCCAATATTCATGCTGTACTGCGCGTTTTCACCGGCAGAAAAACAGGCGCGATCCAGCGCGTAGGTTGGTTCATCTTTTCCGACCACAGGCGGATCTTTGTAGTCCCGCGCCAGAAGAGGCGGCGACTTTTCTTCGTCCAGTTGGGTGAAGTGACCTGTGGTCATGGCGTAAACGGCGTGGCGATCTACCGTATCCAGCGTGAACGCTACTTCGCGGTTGATGCCGTCACCCTGCGGGCCGTTCTGCTCCTTGCGCCCGATCATGGAGCCCTGAATGCAGTAGCATGGCTTTTCTGCCGGCGCAACAACGAGCATCCCGCCCTGATTGCACGCAGGCGAGCCGCCGCTGCAGTCCAGCGTCCGGCTGGTATCCGCTTCGTAGACGCCTGCGTGCGGATTCTCCGACAGCATGGCGCGGCTCTGGTCGGATGAAATGCCGAATACCAGCGGAACCTGATTCCCACCCGTGCCCATGCGTGAACATAAAGTTTGACAGATGTCCTCTTCTTTCAGCCGAATGCGGCTGTCAGTAGGATTGAAGTCAATCGCCACACCGGGAACTACGCCAGCTCGGAGCGTGGGCGCACGCTCGTCCTCATAGCCGATGCCGCGGCTGTCGGCGCTGTGTTCCGTGCAGAAGCCCCCGGCGCTCACGCGTTCGCCTGACGCTCCAGCGCCGTCTTCAGCACCTGTGGCAGCTCCTTTCCGCGCTTCTCCGCCCGGCGGAGTATACCCTGACAGGCCTTCGGACTCAAAGAGAACCTTTCCGGCACATTGTCCATCAAGATCGAGGACAGCAAATACACGTTTCCGTCTTTGTGCGACGCCCCAACCCTGCGCGGCGTCGAGGATGCGCCATGCGAGAGAATAACCGTCGCCCAAGATCTCGCCCGCGTGCAGCCAGCGTCCGCTTTCCGGCAGAGGAACATCTGCCGCGGGGTCTTTGATGCGGACGAGGCTTTCGAGGACGAGGCGGAAATCCTGCCCATGCTGAGAGGACAGGGCGCCCGGCACGTTTTCCCACACCGCCCATCTCGGATATTTTCCATTCGTACTTCTCCTCATTTCGGTAACAACGCGCACGGCTTCGTAAAAAAGTCCCGAACGGCTGCCTCCCAGCCCGGAACGCTTTCCCGCGATGGAAAGATCCTGACAGGGCGAGCCGAAGGTAATAATATCTACCGGCTCCAGATCAGCGCCGTTCAGTCCATGCACGTCTCCATAGTGTTTCATTTCGGGCAGCCGCTTTTCC
>CAVAXR010000086.1:3394-6414 GCA_963592375.1 Oribacterium sp.
GCCCCACGCGCTTTCCGGCGATGCTGAGGTCCTGGCTAACAGGGGCTACCAAACGTAATCACGTCCACAGCCCCTAGATCACCACCGTTCAGTCCATGCACGTCTCCATAGTGTTTCATTTCGGGCAGCCGCTTTTCCGTCACGCGAATGGGAAACGGCTCGATCTCCGAAGCCCATACGGGTATGATCCCCGCCATTTTCCCGGCTAAGGGAAATCCGCCGATGCCGTCGAAAAGGCTGCCCAGGGTAAGCTTCTTATGCTCCAGACTGATCGCCTCCGTTCTGCGCCGCCTGCGCGATTCGGATCATATTGCCATTCACCAGATACTCATTTCCGCCGTCTTCATCGGGGATGGGGTTCATATTCTCCAGTTCCCGGATGTCGTTCGCGCTCATCCAGCCGTTTTGACGCCCAATGGCATAGCCTTCCATGCGGGATTTATAATCACCTCGCATGAGACCATCCATATTGAAACGAACGTAATAAACTCCCTTCTCCTTATCGGAAAAGAGCGCGCGGTTCATGGCCTGTTCCAGTCGAACGACCCAGGGGCGGATGGTGTGTACGGCAAACGAAATGGACTGATGTTCGATATTCGAAAAAGTAGCGTGCTCCAGATCGCCCACCATATGCGGCGGCACTCGGTAAATGCGGCAGATCTCCGACACCTGAAACTTGCGCGTTTCCAGAAATTGCGCTTCCGAATTCGGCATGGAGATCGGTGTATAGGACATATTTTCCTCTAAAACTGCCACACGTCCGGAATTGTTGGAGCCGCCGTAAGCGGCGTTCCAGCTGTCCCGCAGCTTCTTCGGGTCCTTCACCGTATTGGGATGGGTCAGGATGCCGCTGGGCCGTGCGCCGTTGGAGAAAAACTTGCTGCCGTACTCTTCGGCGGCCAGTCCCAGACCGATGGCGTTTTTCTCAAGAGCAATGGGGCTGTATCCCATGATCCCGTCAAAGCCCAGCCCCGGAATGTGCAGCACGTCCTCCGGGCGCAGCTTCACCGTCTGCCCGCTGCCGGTAGAATAGGTATAGGTCAGCGTGCCCGCGCTGTCCCGATCCACCTCCATGCGATCCGGCAGCAGCGGATACAATCCGAGAATCTGACTTCGACCACTTCGGATGATCTGGCAGTAGGCGTTGCCCCAGAGCAGCAGATGCGCAAGCATCGTTTCCCGCCACACGAACGAGGTCATTTCGCTATTGGGTTCATCATGCAGAATGGGATACAGCGGATGATCCAGCGCCTTAACGCTGCCTTCGCCCTGATTCTGATACACGTGCAGCGGCAGGCTGGCGATGGTTTCAGCGATCACCCGCACGCAGGCGTACACCGCGCTCATCTGAATGGCGGTGCTCGCTGTGACGGACTTACCTGCTGCGCTGGAGCCAAAATAAAATGTGGGCGCAGAACTGACGGAATCCGTCGTGCTGGGCTTGTCCCGCGCGCGGAACAGACGAGTAAATGGATTCTTCATGGATTCCTCCTGTGATTTTCTTACAGGCCGCTGCCCGTTTTCCTGTCATGGCAGTCCTTGCAAAGGGGCTGCCAGTTTTGTTCATCCCAGAAAAGCGCATGATCGCCGCGATGGGGAACGATATGGTCGACCACGGTCGCGGGCGTCAGCACCCCGTTTTTCAGGCATCCGGCGCACAGTGGATGCCGAACCAGAAACGCCTTCCGCGCCTTTCGCCAGTGTGCGTCATACCCTCGGGCGGCCGCACCGCCGCGAATGGCGTCATGGCTCCATTCTTTTCGGTGATCTTCACAGTAAATGCCCTTTTCGCAGAGATTTGGACAGCCGGGATAACGGCAGGGGCGTTTTGGGGTTCTCGGCATATCGTTCACCTCATAGCAGCAATAAGCCGCGGTCGTCGTACACGGAATCGCCGCTGCTCTGATTCTTCATCGCCCGATCCAGCGCCATGACCAGCGCCACCGCGCCGTCGATCTTCTCTGTGGACTTTTCTTTGTCCAGTTTCAGATTGCCGGCAGGATCGGTGCGCACATATGCGTTATCGAAATTCCAGCGCAGTACGGGATGACCGCCGTGATTGAGCCGGTGCTCCAGTACGATGCGCATCAGTTCTTTCGTCGGAGGCGACATGTCGCGGAAGCCCTGTCCGAAGGGAATCATCGTAAAACCATCGTCCTCCAGAGCCTGAACCATCATCGTGGCATTCCAGCGGTCATAGGCAATTTCGCGGATGTTATAGCGTTCGCCCAGATCGCAGATGAATTTTTCAATGAAACCATAGTGAACGACATTACCCTCGGTCGTCTGGATGAAGCCCTGTTTTTCCCACTGGTCGTACATTACATGGTCCCGCCGAACGCGCAATACAAGCGTATCTTCAGGCAGCCAGAAAAAGGGCAACACCATGTAGGCTTCATTTTCATCTCTCGGCGGAAAAACCAGCACCAGCGTCGTAAGGTCGGAGGTGGAGGAAAGGTCGAGCCCCGCGTAACAGGCGCGTCCTTCCAGCTGATACGGATCGACAACGCCGCCGCATTCGTCCCATTTGTCCATGGGCATCCAGCGGATGCTCTGCTTGACCCACTGATTGAGCCTCAACTGGCGAAACATATTCTCATCCGCGGGCGTTTCCAGCGCTTTATGATAGGCGTCCCTCACTTTATCGATGGCAATCGTATAGCCCAGCGACGGATTGCACTTGTACCAGTTCTGTTCGTCCTGCCAATCCGCATCGTCGGGAAGCCCGTAGACCACGGGGTAAAAGCGCGGATCGTGCTTGCGCCCCTCCAGAATATCCAGCGCTTTCTGATGCACCTCCCAGCAGACGGAATTGCGGTCGGTACCAGCTGTGGTCAGGAAAAACCACAAGGGCTGCCTGCGGGCGTCGCCGCTGCCCTGAGTCATCACGTCATACAAGGCTCTCGTGGGCTGGGTGTGAAGCTCATCAAAGATGCAGGCGCTGACATTCAGACCGTGCTTGGTCGCTATTTCCGAGGAAAGCACCTGATAAATGCTGCCTGTGGGTTGATAGACCATGC
>CAVAXR010000087.1:0-6223 GCA_963592375.1 Oribacterium sp.
GAAGTCCTTCGTATCCTTCACAATATCCTTCACAGTGCCCTCGCCAAACTTGACATGCTTCACGCGGTCCCCCACCGTATAATCAAGACTTTCCGGCTTCGGAATGTCGGCGCCCTTCTGCAAAAAGGCCGGGATGCCGCTGCCGGATTTCCGGCTTCCGCCTGCTTTTTCCATGGCACGATGCAGCCCGCTGCCGCGGCTTTGGCTGCTTCCTTCGCTGCTGCCGAACACGCCCGCGCCCGTTCTGCCGGCGCTGCCGCCGAATGATGTGCCTCCGCCATAGCGAGATCCGCCGTTTTCATAGCCGCTGTTTCTATAGCTTCTGCCGCCAAACGGTGTGTCGGAAAAGTCCGTGAAGCCGTCAGGATCATATTCTCCCTGCCGCTTCGGCAGATAAAGAAGTGTCCTCTCCACAAAATCCGGCATTTCATCCAGAAAACGACTCGGCAGCAGGCGCTGAAATTCGCCGTTGATCATGCGGGAGCGCGCGGAGGTCATCTTCAGCTCCTCCTCCGCCCGGGTGATGCCCACATAGCAGAGCCGTCGCTCCTCCTCGATTTCCTCCGGTTCGCCGATGGACATAAAGCTCGGGAAAAGTCCATCGGACAGTCCAACCAGATAGACCTTCGGGAATTCAAGTCCCTTCGCCGCATGCAGCGTCATCAGCGTCAGCATATCCTGACTCTCATCCTTCCGGTCAATGTCGGCGACAAGCGCCACCTCCTCCAGAAATTCCGACAGCTTCGGCGTGTCTGTCTGCGCCTGGTAGTCCGCAGCCTTCGAAATGATTTCCTCGATGTTCTGCATACGGGTTTCCGCTTCTACCGCACCCTCCGACTGCAGCTCCGCCGCATAGCCGGTATCGTCCCTTATGGCTTCAATGAGCGTGCGGAGACTGAAGCTGCCTTCCATGCCCGGTTCTGCCGCCTCCGTGAGGAGTCCGGCTGTCCGGAGATGCCGGCGCCACTCCTCTACCATATGCACGAAGCGCTCCAGCTCCCTTGCGGCCTTGCCGCCGATGCCGGCCTCCGCCGTGTGTGCTGCGGCCGAAAGCATTGACCCCGTCCCGCTGACGTCGGCATAGCTTCGAAGCTTCTGTACCGACGCCGCACCGATGCCGCGTTTCGGCACATTAATGATCCGTTCAAAGGCAACATTGTCCGCATCATTGCTGATCACCTTCATATACGCAAGGATGTCCTTGATTTCCTTTCGCTGGTAGAAGTTCACACCGCCCACCACCTGATAGGGCACGTTCAGACGGATGCACTGCTCCTCCATGAGGCGGGACTGGGCATTGGTGCGGTAGAGCACCACCTGATCCCGGTAGGGGCGTCCGCAGCTTTCCACCTCACGGATCACGGCGGAAGCTTCCTCATTTGCGGTTTCATATTCATGGAACGTAACCGGCGCGCCGCCCTGCTTGTCCGTCCAGAGCTGCTTCTGCTTCCGTCCCTTATTGTTGCGGATTACTGCATTGGCCGTATCCAGGATTTTCTGCGTGGAGCGGTAATTCTGCTCCAGCTTCACCACATAGGCACCGGGATAATTCTTCTCAAAGGAAAGAATATTTTCCAGATTTGCACCGCGGAACTTGTAAATGCTCTGGTCATCATCTCCCACCACGCAGATATTCCGGTAGCGGTCTGCAAGCAGCTGCACCAGCTGAAACTGGATATCGTTGGTGTCCTGATACTCATCCACCAGAATATAACGAAAGCGCTTCTGGTAATATGCCAGTACGTCTGCCGACTTCCGGAAAAGCGCCACGGTTTTCACCAGCAGATCATCAAAATCCAGCGCATTGTTTGCCTTCAGCCGCTTCTGATATTCCCGGTAGCAGTCTGCGATCCGCCGCATGCGAAGATCCGCACCGGCCTCCTTCATGAATTCCTCCGGATCCGTTCCTTCATTTTTCGCTGCTGAAATAACCGACAGCACAGCCCGTTCCTTGAACATCTTCGGATCAATATTCAGGTCCTTCAAAATCTGCCGCATCACCGTCCGCTGATCATCCGTATCGTAGATGGAAAAATCTCCGGTAAATCCCAGAATATCGATATGCCGCCGTAAAATACGCACACACATGCTGTGGAAGGTGGAAACCCAGATTTCACCGGCCCGCTGCCCCACCAGCCGGTCCACACGTTCCCGCATCTCCCCAGCGGCCTTGTTGGTAAAGGTGATGGCCAGTATATTCCAGGGCTCCACGCCGCAATTTTCGATAAGATACGCAATGCGGTAAGTCAGCACGCGCGTCTTGCCGCTGCCTGCCCCCGCCAGAACAAGCAAAGGTCCTTCCGTATGACGTACCGCCTCTGCCTGCTCTTTATTCAGAATTCTTTCCAGATTTTCCATTCCAGTCCTCCAGCTTCAATGTGAGCACTACTATAACATATGTTCGCAGACATTTCCACATGGTTTAGAAAACCACGTCTTGCGATGTGGCATTCATCGTGCTATAATTCGAGCTATGAATGAAGAAATCTTAAATGAGCTAACTGCATATCTGGACAGCCTGCACCATATCGATTCGAACGATATTCCGTCGATTTCTCTGTATATGGATCAGGTAACCGCCTTCATGGAGGAGCATCTCCGGAACATGAAGCGCTGCGAGAGCGACAAGGTGCTGACGAAGACAATGATCAACAATTATGCGAAGAACAAGCTTCTTCCGCCGCCTGTCCGCAAGCGCTATTCCCGCGAGCACATGCTCCTGCTGCTCTTTATTTATTATTATAAAGGCATTCTGTCTCTGACAGATATTGAAACGATCCTGCGTCCCCTGAACGAAAAGTATTTTTCGGAAAATGTCGCCGGAGTCCGCTTACAGGACATTTACGACGAGGTATTTTCCCTCGAGGAATCCCAGCTGGACACACTGAAAAAGGATGTACAGCAGAAATACCGGCTTGCAGCGGATACCTTTCGCGCAGAGCGGTACAATGCCCTCTCTCCCGCGGAACGGGAAGAGCTGCAGCTGTTCGCCTTCCTCGGTGAGCTTGGCTTTGATGTGTATCTGAAGCGGCAGCTGATGGAAAAAATCGTGGATCGGCTGAATCTGATCACAGCAGAAAAAAAGCAGCAGGAAGAAGCGAAAAAAAAGCACAGGAAAGATTAGAAAAACGGCATGGAGATCCATGCCGTTTTTTTCTCAGGGAAATACTGATTCACTCAGCTTATTCTCAGTTCCAGCCGATCGGTGTCGGCCGACGGGTATCAAAAACCTGCTGCACGTCCATAAGATCCGACAGTCGGTCCGCCGCACCGGAATAGGACTCATAGAGCCGGTAGCCGTCCAGATTCCGGCGTCCCTGCCGGAAAGAATCCGCACCAAGCTGTACCCAGTATTCTGTCGAATCGACGTTGCAGAAGTAACGGAAGCCGGCACCGTGCAGCATCGCATACTTCTCATCGGAAGCCGCATCATAGCTGTGCCAGTCCTTTATATCCGCACCGAAGGGATACAGGAGAATGTCACAGCTCTCCGGCAAAAGCGTTTCCACGTTCCGTTTCCAGCGGTCGGTATCGCGCGTCAGATCCGCCAGATTCCGTTCTGTGAAATTGATATGTCCCCAGGAATGCGAGGCAAATTCATAGCCGTCTGCCTGCAGTGCCGCCGTGATTACCTTCACCGTCTCACGGTCCGCTTCGATATTCTCATTCGCTGTGTTTGCACTGTCATAATTCTCCGAATTCGGATCATAGGTCTCATCGGTGCGGTATCCAAGTATACCGTTATAGCCGGTGAATGCCAGAACCGCCTTATGACCGTGATAGCTGAAATCCGGATGTGCCTCGACAAACGCATCCAGTATCGGTACAATGTCATAGTCGCCGACGGAAACATTTCCCTCTGCATCGGTGTACTGCAGCTTTGGCTGTCCGTCTTCATCCAGAACCATGCGGTCCGCAAAACCGCGCTTGTTCATGTATTCATAGTAGCAGACATCATCCTCGGACATCACAAAGGGCTTTTTCCCCTCCGGCAGCAGAATCTGCTTCGCAGACATATGCTCCGTGCCGTCCGCATCCGTCTGCACCTCCGCAATATCGTGCAGACTCACCATCACGTATCCCCGCGCATACATCTGCTCAAGAATCGCTTCAAATTCCGGAATCGTGGTCATGGTCGAATTGAAGCTTGCGCCCAGCCGGTCATCAGTAAGCGCGCGGTCCAGATCCACAATCAATGAATGAAAGAAAATGTGCGTAATTTCCTGCGGATTTGCCGGCACACAGGCCGCCTGCTGCTCACTGTAGTTTGCAATCGCCGCCTGCACATCGTCGTCCGATGCCTCCGCAGACTCCGAAAGCAGGGACACAGCGCCTTCATAGTTATACTGCAGCGCCATTCGTTCTGCGCTTTCCAGCAGCGCTTCCTTTTCCGACCCGGCTGCCGTCGTTTCCTCCACAGCGGCCGTACTTTCCTCACGCAGCTCCTGCGTTTCCCCGGCCTTGTCAGGAAAATGTCTTCGGCCTGCAATACTGAAGACAGCCAGGCAAAGCAGCACCGCAAGAAAAGCAGCGCCCAGAAGCCGCTGCCGAACGGCTCTCCTTCGGCGCGCCTCCCGCATCTGCCTTCTCTGCTCCCGGTGAGCCGCCATTTCCTGACGCAGCGCCGCTTCTTCCCTATCCTCATTCCCGGATTCAGCGCCGAAAGCATTATCCGAATGTTCTTTATCCTGCATAGACTCGCCTCCCTAAATTTCTATCCATCAGTGTAGCATAGCTGCTCGTCTGCTTCCAGTGAATTCGCGGGCAAAGCAGCCGCCGGGCAGTGACGGAAGGACGGTATTGCATGCCCAATTTGACCGTATAAGCTTCCTTGCAATTCAACTGCCCCGGTGGTAAAATACTTTTTGGCGCTAAAGCAAAAAAGCGCACAGCTTAAAGCGTAAAAGTGAGCAAAGGGAGAGCTTATGAACGATAAATTAAAGACAAAGGAAGTCGACCATCTGTTTGACGCCGTTCTGACACTTCAGTCAAAGGATGACTGCTACAAGTTTTTCGAAGATGTCTGCACGATCAACGAGCTTTTGTCCATGGCACAGCGCTATGAGGTAGCAAAAATGCTTCGTGAAGGGCATACCTATCTGGACATTGCAAAGAGCACCGGCGCTTCCACTGCCACCATTTCCCGGGTGAACCGCTCCTTAAATTACGGTGCCGACGGCTATGACATGGCGTTTTCCCGGCTGGGACTGCCGGACAGGAATTGAAGCAACGCTGATGAAATCACCTTTTTCCGAATATGAGATCTGATTCTCCTCATACGATTGACAATACTATCCTCCATGCTATAATAAGTAGTATTAAAAACCACGTTAGGAGATGTCGAACTTTCGACAAGAAGATTATGAACTATCAGATTATTGGTGACAGCTGCTGTGATTTTACAGAGGAAATGAAGGCGGATTCTCATTTTGTTTCGGTTCCTCTGACACTGGAGCTCCCGGATTATTCGGTAACAGACGACTACAGCTTTGATCAGCTGGATTTTCTGAAGCGCGTAAAGGCCTGTCCTACAGAGCCAAAGACAGCCTGTCCTTCGCCTGAGGCCTTTGAAAAGGCGATTGAAAATTCACCGGCTGAAGAAATTTATGTTGTGACGATTTCCGAGCACCTGTCCGGAAGCTATCAGTCTGCCATGGTTGGAAAGCAGCTTTTTGAAGAAGCACATCCCGACCTTATGGGAAAGAAAATCCATATCTGCGGATCGGACAGCGCCTCTTCCGGTCAGTGCAAATTATGTCTTGAAATCAAAGCCTGCAAGGACAAGGGTATGCTCTTTGATGAAACCGTCAGCTATATTGAAACAATTCGGAAGGATATGCAGACCTACTTCGTGCTGGAATCTCTTGAAACATTGCGGAAGAACGGACGTCTTTCCGCGGTTCAGTATCTCCTGGTGTCTGCACTCAACATCAAGCCGGTTATGGGCGCAGATGGCGGCGTGATCGTGAAGCGCGATCAGACCCGCGGCATGAATCGGGCATTAAAGAGAATGGTGGAGCTCGCCGTGGAGCGCGCCGGAGGTCCGGAAAAGGCCAAGGGAAAGATGGCAGTGATCACACATGTCAACTGCCCGGAGCGCGCAGAGCTGGTGAAGAAGACACTGCTCTCTGCCGCTGATTTCCGCGAGGTTGTCATCACCAACGCACAGGGGGTAGCAACGGTTTATGCCAACGACGGCGGTATTGTACTCGCTGTATAGTCC
>CAVAXR010000088.1:0-3616 GCA_963592375.1 Oribacterium sp.
TGCCGTTTACCAGATAGACACCGCCCTGATGTAATTTGACCATAATTTACCTCCTTATGTAAATGAGACCTTTGTGTGTCACGTTTAAACTCTGCATTCATTTTAATGCCGTCTCATCCATAGGTAAAATACTTAAATGGGCATGCATCGCATAGATAAAGTCTATGCGATGCACGCCCATTTATAGAAAGGTTTCTGCCAACGGCAGATCCTCCGGTGTTGTCACCTTGATATTTTTATAGCTTCCCGGAATCATCCGGATTCTCGCATTTCCAAAGGTCTCCACCACCATTGCATCGTCTGTAACCGGCACCGCCAGCGTGCCCTTCTGTTCGGCCGCCAGCATTTTCCGGTACGCACTGTATACGAGCGGAAACGAAAAGCTTTGCGGCGTCTGCACCAGCCACAGGCGGCTGCGCTCCGGTGTTGCCTCCACAAAATTGTCCGCGCCCAGAAGCTTGATGGTATCCTTTACCGGCATGCCCAGCACAGCCGCGCCGTATTCCGATGCCGCCTCCACGGAATCCGTAATCATTTTTTCCGTCAGGAGCGGCCGTGCCCCATCATGAATCAGTACCACCGGCGGCTGCCCCGCAGCTTTGGCCTCGCCGACATTTTCCCCGGCTGCCGGAACCGACGGGACATCCGTCTCCGGCACACCGCCGTTGTCTTCCGCCTCTGCAATGCGCCGGAGTCCATGCCAGACCGAATGATAGCGCTCCGCGCCGCCCGACACAATATCCAGAAGCTTGGAACGGCAATCTGAGGCCCGCGCAGCAAGCAGCTCCGCCATGTAGGGAATGTCCTCATGGCCGGTCACCAGCACCACCCGGTCCACCAGCGGATGCCGGCAGAAGGTGCGGAAGCTGTGCAGAAAAAGAGCCTCACCGCCCAGCTCCATAAACTGCTTCTTTACCTGTGCCTGCATGCGGCTGCCGCTGCCCGCCGCCAGCACGATGGCGTAAACCTGTCTTTCTTTATACATCGGTTCCTCCTCCGGATTCACTTCGAACCTGCCGTTCTCAGTGAACCTGCTCCGCAGGCATGCACCTTCAGTGCACGTCGTTTCGCTCCGTGATTTGCCTGATGCAAATCACAGCTCTCTACCTCGTCCCCAGCGGCAGATTCGGGCAGGCGTTGAGATCCAGCCCGCTGATCCGCCCCTTCTGATACTCGTAGTAAGCCGCGCAGCCGATCATGGCCGCATTGTCCGTGCAGAGCACGGGGCTCGGACGGAAGAAGCGAATATGCCGCGCCGCACACTCTGACTCGAGCCGCGCCCGAAGATGCGTGTTGCTGGCTACGCCGCCCGCAATGGCGAGCTTGTCGATCCCTCGCTCCGTACAGAGACGAATGGCTCTCGAAACCAGCGAATCCGTCACCGCCTCCTGAAAGGACGCGCAGAGATCCGCCACCTGAATCTCCTCTCCCTTCATCTGCGCTTTATTAATATAGTTCAGCACCGCCGACTTGATGCCGGAGAAGGTGAAATCATAGGGATTGTCTGCCACCTCCCCGCGCGGGAACTGGATCGCATGAGGGTTTCCGCCGCGGCTCGCCTTGTCCACCTTCGGACCGCCGGGATAGCCCAGCCCCACAGCGCGCGCCACCTTATCAAAGGCCTCTCCCGCGGCATCATCCCGGGAGCGTCCGATAATCTCGAATTCACCGTAGTCCTTGACCATCACAAGATGCGTGTGACCGCCGGATACCACAAGACAGGCAAAGGGCGGCTTCAGCTCCGGATTCTCCACATAGTTTGCAGATATATGTCCCTCAATATGATGCACGCCGATCAGCGGCTTCTGCAGTGCATAGCTCAGCGCCTTCGCCTCCGCAACACCCACCAGCAGGGCGCCCACAAGCCCGGGGCCGTAGGTTACCGCAATGGCATCGATTCCGTCAAAATCCGTATGGGCTTCCGTCAGCGCCAGCTCGATCACCTCATCGATCTTTTCCAGATGCTTCCGGGATGCGATTTCCGGCACCACGCCGCCGTATTCCGTATGAATCGAAATCTGGGAGGAAATCACATTGGACAGCACCTCCCGTCCGTTCCGCACCACCGCTGCGGCCGTTTCGTCACAGCTGGTCTCGATTGCCAGTATTCTGCAGTCCTTCATTTCTTTTCCTCTGCCTCGTTTTCCGCTTCATCATCGAAGCTCAGATCCCGGCTCCAGCCATCCCGGGCAAACTTCACCGGGAAGATTTTCTGAATCTCATCCCTATACTGATCCGGCCGCATCTCAGAAGGCGAATAATGGGTAAACCACATTTCCTTCGGCTGTGCCTTCCGTCCGATCTCCGCCGCCTCTGTCATCATCATATGCTTATACTTCCGGGCATTGTCCTTCTTTTCCGCCTCTCCGTACATGCCCTCGCAGATAAAGAGGTCCGCAGCCTTCGCCATCTCCTCAATGGCCGGCACCGGCCGGGTATCCGTGCAGTAGCAGACAGAAAGTCCCTTCCGGGCCTCGCCCATGACCATATCCGGTGTATACACAATGCCGTCCATTTCCACAGTCTCTCCATGCTGCAGACGGTTCCAGCATTTGATCGGAATACCGTTCTCCCTGGCCCGGTTCACATCGAAGCGCCCGAGACGCTCAATGGACACGCGATAGCCGTAGCAAGTAACCTTATGGTTCACCTTGAAGGCATCGATTCGGAACGGACCGAAGGAAAACCGCTCCAGCGGCTCTGCAATCTCATGATAGACCAGCGTAAAAGGCAGCTCCGGCGCAATCACGCGAAGCCCCTCCACCACCCGGCGAAGCCCCTTGGGTCCCACCATATGCAGCGGCTCTGTCCGCTCGGAATTCCCCATATTCAGAAGCATTCCCGGCAGCCCTGAAATATGATCCGCATGATAATGCGTAAAGCACATCACATCAATGGGGTTCGGAGACCATCCCTTCTCCTTCATCGCGATCTGTGTGCCCTCTCCGCAGTCGATCAGCACATTGCTGCCGTTGCAGCGCAGCATCAGGCTCGTAAGCCAGCGATTGGGCAGGGGCATCATGCCGCCGGTGCCCAGCAAACAAACATCCAGCATAATTCTCTACTTTCCAAACCTGTTTTTGCAGCTGTTCAGCACCGCATTTCCGCCGTCCTTACAGCTCCAGTTCCATAATCAGCGCATCATCCGTCGGCGCCTCATAATAATTTTTCCGCACATACTGCTGCCGGAATCCCTTCTTTTCATACAGACCGCGTGCCGGCAGATTCCGGCTCCGTACCTCAAGATAGAGCTTTCCGCTGCCCTCCGCACGCGCCCTGCCGATCATGGCATTCATCAGCGCCTCTCCGAGCCCGCGGCCGCGAAAGTGTTCCGAGACGCAGACATTTTCCACCTCAGCCTCCGGCCCGAGAATCCGCAGCACGGCATATGCCACCGCATGCAGCTCTCCGGCGATTTCCGCCCGCAGCACCAGCGGATGATCATAATCCGCCGCGATCGCCCGTTCGAAGTCGCCGCTGCGCCACGCCATCTGTCCGAAGGCGCTTCTTTCCATCTGGATAATGTCGGCGAGATCCGACAGCTGCATGTCATCCACCGTCATTCTGCGCCCTCGTCTTCATTTTCATAGCCCGTGCCGCTGCCGATCACATAGTT
>CAVAXR010000088.1:3626-6204 GCA_963592375.1 Oribacterium sp.
CACATAGTTCCGGGCTGCCAGCTTGTCCTTCGTCTTTTCAAGGACGGCACCCTCCTGCTGCACGAGATTAAATTCCCGAAGGCCCTGCTGCTCCCGTTCCCTTTCCGCCTGCGGC
The DNA here is from genome assembly GCA_963592375.1 of Oribacterium sp. Lineage (GTDB taxonomy): Bacteria > Bacillota > Clostridia > Lachnospirales > Lachnospiraceae > Oribacterium. The sequence continues at coordinate 3,742 of CAVAXR010000088.1, forward strand.
TTCCGCACATAGCGAAGCTCCAGCTCCCAGGAGGGCTTCGCCTCTCCCCGCGCATACTGCGCTTCGCCGAGACAGGCAATCGAAGCCGCCCGCTGCAGAAGATTCACCGGCTTCGCATAGGCATGCTCCGCCGTAAGATGCTCTTCCAGATACTCCCGGTAAACCGGCACCGCATCTCCCAGAAAGACATGCCGTCCCGGCTGTGCATTGATCCGGGCGCAGAGCGCCTCAATGGAAATGGCTTCCTCCTCGCCCAGCCGCACACCGTCCCGGAAGGCCGCCGTATAGACCTGCTGGCGCCGCGCGTCCATGATCGGATGAATATAATCCCGACAGTCCGCAAGATTATAGGCAAGCCCCTCCAGCGTGCTCACCGCAGCCATCGGAATGCGATAGGCCAGCGCCAGCCCCTTCGCCGTCGCCGCCCCGATGCGGAGGCCTGTAAAGGAGCCCGGGCCCGCACTGACCGCAATCAGCGAAAGCTCCGACACCTGATGTCCGGTTCTTTCAAAAAGCTCTGACACCATCGGCAGAAGCGTCTGGGAATGCGTCAGTCCGATATTGGCCGAATACTCTGCCAGCACCACACCGTCCGCAAGCAGCGCTGCCGAGGCCGTCTTTCCCGATGAATCGATTCCCAATGTCAGCATGCTCTGCCTCCTTCCCTCAGCGTGATCCTCCGATAATCAAAGCCCTGCTGCAGATCCTTGGAAATCTCTACCCAGCGCGCCTCCGTCGGAATCAGCTCCGGAATCTGAGACGGCCACTCCACGATGCAGACGCCCTGTCCGAAGAAGTACTCCTCATAGCCGATTTCATCCATTTCACCGGGATCGCCGATCCGGTATACGTCAAAGTGATACAGCTTCAGTCTTCCCTCGTATTCCTTCACAATGTTAAATGTCGGCGAGTTCACATAATCCTCTACGCCCAGCCCCCTGGCAAAGCCCTGCGTAAAAACCGTTTTTCCGACACCCAGATCCCCCTCCAGGCAGTAAATCTCACCCGCTTTGGCTTCTCTGCCCAGCTTTTCACCGAAGGCGAAGGTTTCCTCCGCCGAATGGCTCTCAAAAATCATAGTTTCACCTGCTGCACGCCCGACTCGTGCGTAACTTCTCTGTAAATAATGGCCCGGGTCCCGCAAGTCAGGCCTGCGCGAATCCCGGACCATTATGAATCAAAAGGGCTCCCGCAAGCCAAGCTTGCGCGAACCCCGTTCAAGTCAATAAGCGGTCCGGCTCTGAATCGCAGCGATTCAGCCCAGCTTTGCTCGGATAGTATGGAAGATCCGTCTGCCGGTCTCCTCCTCAAAGCGCTGCATGTTCTCCTTGAAGTCAGCCTCTGCCATAACATCCGTCATGAAGGCGAACTCATCGGTACGGCCGTCCAGCCGGATCGGCGCAAATGCAGTCTCCTCATTCAGGAAATTCTCGCGGATGCTCTCCTCAAGTCCCTCCGGTGTGCCTTCCGTACGCACCAGATACCGGAATGCATTTTCACCCATCGGCTCAATGCTGATCATTTCCTCGGACCAGCCGACACCCTGGAAATCATTCTTATGGCGAACTGCCGCGATCATGTCCGAAACCACTGCCGAAGCAGTCGGCAGCTTGCCGGCTCCCATACCGTACAGCATGGTGGTGCCCAGACAGTTTCCGACGATGCGAATGCCGTTGAACACCCCGTCCACCGGATACAGCGGATCATTCCTGTCGATCATAATCGGCGCCACATACGCAAAGTACTTCTCCTCCAGCACCTGTACCGAGCCCAGCAGCCGGATGTTCAGACCAAGCTTCGATGCATAGGCAATATCGATATCAGAGATATTCCGGATGCCCTCTGTGTAAATGTCTTCGTGCTTGCAGCGCTTGCCGCAGGCCATAGACAGCAGAATCGCTGTTTTCCGGGAGGTATCATGGCCGTCCACATCGGCAGACGGATCCCGCTCCGCATAGCCCAGGCGCTGTGCCTCCTTCAGAGTCTCCTCAAAGCCCGCACCGCTGTTCCGCATCTCCGTCAGGATATAGTTGGTGGTGCCGTTCAGAATGCCGGTGATCTCCGTCAGATTTTCACCCGCATAGTTATGATGAATGGTGCGGATAACCGGAATGCCGCCGCCGACAGATGCCTCGAAGTAGAAGTTCACATTGTGCTCTTTTGCAATGCTGATGAGCTTGGAGCCGCAGGCATCCACAACTGCCTTATTGGAGGTTACCACATGCTTGTTCTGCTCAAGACTGGCCTTGATGAACTCATAGGCCGGATGAATACCTCCCATGGTCTCCACCACAAGCTCCACCTCCGGATCATTCTCGATCACAGAGAAATCATGCACCAGCTTGTCATTGTTCTCCGGAAGCTCCTCGCGAAGATCCAGCACATACTTCAGCTCGATCGCTTCGCCAACCTTCCGCTGAATCTGATCCTGATTTACTCTCAATACCTCAGCCACACCGGAAC
>CAVAXR010000089.1:0-6142 GCA_963592375.1 Oribacterium sp.
AAACAGCCTGTCCAAAGGACCTTGCAATCGTCTTTTGGACAGGCTATAATGATAAGTGAAAATAGGGAAAAAATATATTGATAATATATGCCAAATGTATAGGCCTTTAGGCCTTACTTAAAACGAAACTATTTCTCTCTCTGAAAGGGAGAAAGTCGGAGGGGAAAAGGGGGTGTGCGGAGGGGTGTGGGAATGTGGTAAACCCAACGGGTTTTCCATCATTTCCATGCCCCGGAGCGAGGGGGAAAGGGGGAGGTGACTTTCTCTTTAAGGCCCCGGAGGGGCCGCTCTTTGGCTTCCCCTTTCCCCCTTCCCGCCCGCAGGCGGGCCCCGCCGCAGCGGACTTTTCTTTTTGCTTCTTTTTCTTTTGGAGGTGTTAGCATGAGTCAGCCGAGAAAACGAGGAATTAAACCGGAAAACAGCAGGACGGTCAATCAATGGGGACTGCGGGGGCGTATTCCTGTTGATCCGTTGAGGCCGCAGTATATTTGGGATGATTTCTATGGAGTGCCGAAGACGATTTACTATATTGAGGATAACACCAGAGAAATGACGGAAGAGGAAAAGGCAGAGTTCGAAGCAGATCGAAAGGCATTTAGCCAGAGGTATGTGAAGTTGATTGCAGATGAACTGGAGCGGCTGAGGAAGGAGAGGGAAAGCAGGTGACGGAGCAGCAGGCAGCGCTGGAGCGGCAGCGGGCACTTTACCGGGAGAAGAATGCATTGCTTCATCAGTATCTGGAGCAGGTGGAACCTCTCGAATTTTATCGGGAGATATTCCCGGAAGGATCGTTTGAGCGAAAGGGGTACTTGGAGGATGCCAAGGGCAACGGTATCGCTCTGGTTGTACCTCCAAAGTCAAAAGTGGTTCAGGAGAACGGCGTTGCACTGGAGATCAAGGGAGACGGCAAAGCCTATCGGTATTTGATTACGGATGACCTGAAGGAATTGGACGAGCTTAAGGAAACCGAGTTTACGATCATGTCCCCTATCTCATATTTCGGTCTCAAACGCAACGGAAAAAATGCCCGGTATCTCTATGCGCTGGTGTTTGACCTGGACGGCGTGGGGATGCCGCAGCTTCGGGACACGCTGCATCAGATGAACAAGGACATTATTCCCAAGGCCACCTTCGTGGTAAACAGCGGGACGGGGCTGCATCTGTATTATGTGCTGACCGAGCCGATCCCTATGTACCCGCACAATCAGAAGATTTTGAAAGAACTGAAATATGCTCTCACCCGGCAGATCTGGAACAGGTTTACCTCGTCCATCCGGGAGCCGCAGATGCAGGGTGTTTTGCAGGGCTTCCGTGTGGTGGGAACCGGCACAAAGCTGGGCAAGGACTATCCAGTGGTGGCGTATCGGTATGGCGGCGCTGTGGAGCTGGAGAAGCTGCTGGACTATATTCCGGACAGCAACGGAGAACAGCAGCGCATACAGGCGCTTATGCGAAAGAGCCGTCTGTCGCTGGCCGAGGCAAAAGAGAAGTACCCGGACTGGTACGAGCACAGGATCGTGAAAAAGGAGCGCCGGGGCCGCTGGACGGTGAAACGGGATCTCTATGACTGGTGGCTGCACCGGATCGCTGACGAGATCCGAGTGGGGCATCGGTTCTATGGGATTATGACGCTTGCCATCTATGCCAAAAAGTGCGGCATAGACGAAGAGGAACTGCGCCGGGACGCGTTCGCTCTGATTAAGCCGTACGACGATATGAGCGTGGAGGACATCAACCGCTTTACAAAGGACGATGTGGTGTGCGCTCTGGAGATGTTCAACGAGGACTATGTGACCTTTCCAAGAGACGATATAGCGAAGATCTCCGGCATGACTATGCCGGTCAACAAGAGAAATTGGCGTAAGCAAAAAGACCATTTGGAGATTGCAAGGGCAATTCGGGATATTGGGGTTCGGCAAAAGGGAAAAAAGGATTGGAGAGAAGGAAACGGCAGGCATAATGCGGAGCGTGTAGTTTATGAGTGGCGGAAGAATCATCCAGAAGGGCGTAAGGCGGACTGCCACAGAGATACCGGACTTGATCCGAAGACGATCCGCAAGTGGTGGGACAGTGAGCCGCCTGCGGTGTGGCAGGAGGACGGCCACATGGTAGCCAGAGTGAGACCGTCGCAGGCACTGAGCGATCTGCTGGTGGAGGCTTTGAAAAAGGACGGAGATTAGGGTTCATTTTGGGGCATTTATCCCCGCAGGACGGCGTTTTCGGTGCGTTGATGGTAGGGATACTACCCAGCTCCGAAAAGCGGCTCAGAAGGGCTAAAAATGTGTTTTTTTGCCTTTTTAGTGGCTGCGATGCAGAGGGATAGAAAGCACCCTATTGACACATGATATATATTATGATATAAACCGAGTTAGGAGGTGACAGTCATGGATACTGCAAAGATTTTTGAGAATGGAAGAAGTCAGGCGGTACGCCTGCCGAAGAAATTTCGCTTTGATGCGGACGAGGTCATTGTCCAGCAGCTTGGCGCTGCGGTAATCCTTGTACCGAAGGAGTCTGTGTGGCAGACATTCTTGGATGGGCTGAACAGCTTTACCAGCGATATTTTTGAGGACGGAAGGAATCAGGGCGTCCAGAAAGAGAGAGAATGCCTGTGACGTATATGCTGGACACCAACATTTGCATCTATGCAATGAAAAACAAGCCGGAGCATGTGCTGCAACGGCTGAAAAAAGAGCTTAACAATGGGGTTTGTATTTCTTCCATTACTTTGGCCGAACTGGAGTATGGGATGAAGCACAGCTCAAATCCAGCGAAAAACGAGCAGGCATTGCTGCGGTTTCTGATTCCTCTCGCCGTGCTTCCGTTCGGCGCGGCAGCCGCATCGGAGTACGGAGCGATCAGGGCCTACCTCCAGAGCAATGGAACGCCAATCGGCCCGCTGGATATGCTGATCGCCGCACATGCAAAGGCCGAGGATATGATTTTGGTGACAAACAATGTCCGTGAGTTTGAGCGTGTGCCGGGACTGGACGTTGAGAATTGGGCTGAGTCGGGGGATGGATAAATGGGACAGCAAGTAGAAGTTACCCTTACGATTGATGAAGAGCTGAAAGCGCAGGCCGAAAGAGTTTTTGCAGAAAATGGGCTGACGCTGGAGGAGGCCGTTATTCTGTTCTTCAAAGAAACCGTTCGTCTTGGGCGGCTGCCCTTCAATCTGGATGATGAGCTGAAAGAGTATATGAGAGCGTGGTGATCTGGTGGCAAAAACCATCAAGGAAATCGCCGATGAGCTTGGCGTTGACAAACAAAAGGTCTATCGCTTCATCAAGCAAAACCACATCAATGAAGTACATCGTGAAGTGCTTCATGAAGCACTTCAACGAAGCGGCGTGAAGTACTATGATGAAGCGGCTGAAACCCTGATAAAACAAGGGATTTTGGCAAATGGTGCATCAGCTGAAGCACATCATGAAGTGCATCATGAAGCACTTCAAAACCGCATCAATGAAGCGGTTTTTGATGCAGTAATTGAGATGCTTCAAAAGGAATTAGACCGAAAAAATGAGCAGCTTGCCGTGAAGGATAAGCAGATCGCAGATCTGAATGCGCGGCTATCGGAGTGTAGCGCGGCGCTGGTCGCGGCACAGCAGACGGCGCAGGCCGCACAGGCACTCCACGCCGGGACGATCCAGCAGCAGCTTATGGAGGAAAATTCTGATGCAGGATCAGCGCAGACGCAAGAGACCACAGGAGCAACGGAAAAGAAAAGCTGGATTCGGAAGCTATTCGGAGGATGAAAGACGTGGACGAAAAAAAGAAGAATGCAGACAGAGAACAGCAGAAGAAGGCTGTAAGTGCCTTCCTTTCCATACGAGCAAAGGCTGCGGACAAAGGGTATTTGAGCAAAAAAGAAATTGAGACCGAGATAGGCGAGGCTCGCAAGGGAAAACTCGGATAAGAAAAATCACAGAGGGGCGCCCCTCTGTCCTTTGGTATAGCACCAAAGGACAATGACAATCTGAACAAAGAAGGAAAGAGGCGAAAACATATGAAGAACCGACTGCTCAGTATTCTGATCAGTTTTATGCTGGTTGTTGCATTACTACCGACTGCCGTCTTTGCGACGGAAATTGAAGTCGGTATAGATGACGACTTGAAATCCAAAATCGACAGTGCAAATAGTGGCGATATTATAAAGCTGACAGACCACATTGAACCCACCGACAACCTGACAATCAACAAGACCGTTAAACTCGACCTGAACGGCAAAACGCTGGGCGCTGATTACAGCTACAACGAAATCATTGTTGGCACAGACGGTAGCCTGACTATTAATGACACCAGCACCGATGAAAACGGGAACGTAAACTTGGATAGAATTGCTGCCAACGGCGCTCTTATCCTGAACAGCGGCATGGTGAAAAGTCGCATAATGATTTCCGACGACGGTACCTTCACCATGAACGACGGCACAGTGGAAAAAGAGCTCAGGAATGAAGTAGGCGGTACCTTCACCATGAACAGCGGTACTGTCAATACAGGCAACGGGCCTGCGATTTATAACGGCGGCACCATGCATGCCAACGGGGGAACAGTGACGAGCTTGGAGGAAATCAAGATTTATTCTCCCGTGAAAAACTGGGGAATAATAGACGTGGGAACAGACGAAGACGGTACGACCTTTGATTGCCTTGTCTACAACTGTCCCAGCGCGGTTATAAACGGCGGCATTTTTAACGGCACGGTGTGGAACAGCGGAGGTACCATCTCGAATTATCCCTACCCGGGAAAAATCACCGGCGGCACGTTCAACGGGGAGGTGATCAATGAGGCGGGATGTACAGAGTATAGCACAACTTATCCATCCGGTATCATCAGCAACGGCACGTTTACGAACACTGTGACGAACGAGCGCGGCGGCATCATCTCCGGCGGAACCTTCACCGGAACAGTCTTCAACAACGGATCGGTCACAGGCGGAACATTTGAGAATATATCAAACAGCGGGATCGTCTATGCGACGGCTGATGTAACAAGACAGATTATCTATGATGAGGATGCCGGAAACGTCATAACCTACAAAAACGGCACGGATAAATATGCCGAGCAGTTTGTAAAAACCGACACCACCGCCACAAAACCGACAGCTCCAACCAAAGAGAATCATATCTTTATCGGCTGGTGTACGGACGAAGCGTGTACAACTCTGTTTGATTTTGATAACACGAAAATAACAGAGGGCAAAACGCTGTACGCTTATTTCAGAGAAGCAAAACATACAGTAACATTTTCAACAGAGGGACACGGAAGCGTCAATCCGGCAACGGTGCCTGTTGAAGACAGTAAAACGGTGACGGAACCGACTGCTCCAACGGAAACAGGCTATAGTTTCGGCGGCTGGTATACAGATAAAAAGTTCACCACCAAATATAATTTTACAACGCAGGTAATAGCAGATATGACGCTTTATGCCAAGTGGAACGCCATCGTCTCCGATGACAGCGACCCCAGCTATTCCATTACCGTGAACGAGACCGAGAACGGCACGGTCAAGGCAAACTACAGATACGCCGAGCGCGGAGATCGCGTAACGCTGACGGTCGAGCCGGATACGGGCTGGACACTGGAGACGCTGACCGTCACCGACCGGAACGGCAAGGAGCTGGATCTTACCATCGTGGAGGCCGGCGAGAAGTACACCTTCAAAATGCCGGGCAGCCGGGTTACGGTAACGGCCACCTTCATGGAGGACAACACCATCCTGAACTACTTCGTGGACATCCCCGTCACCTCTTATTACTATGAAGCCGTCCTATGGGCAGCAGAAAACGGCATCGCCAAAGGTGACGGCCTGTTCTTCAGCCCGGACGATCCCTGCACCCGTGGCCAGATCGTGACGTTCCTCTGGCGTGCTGCCGGTTCTCCGGAGCCGAAGAGCCTGAGCAGCTTTACGGACGTGGCTGCGGACAGCTATTATGCCAGGGCAGTCGCGTGGGCGGTTGAGAACGGCATCACTGAAGGGACCGGCAACGGGAAGTTCAGCCCGGACGCCGCCTGCACCAGAGCGCAGGCCGTGACCTTCCTCTACCGCGCTGCGGGCAGTCCCGCCGTCAGCGGCTACGCCGAGTTTGACGATGTGGCAGACAGCGACTATTATGCCGATGCAGTCAAGTGGGCAGAG
>CAVAXR010000090.1:0-6115 GCA_963592375.1 Oribacterium sp.
CACTGAAGGAGGTATGGGAGAAGTTTCATCCGACGATTCTGGTGAATGGCTTCTCTGCCTATGCGCTGGCAAAGCATCTTGACATCGCACCGGGTGCCTTCATTCCGGCCACAGACGGCGTGGAGTATCAGCTTCCGGATATCAAGGTGCAGTGGCTCACCGGACGGCATACCGTTCCGATCAGCATGATCCCCTACAGCGAGTGGAAGTTCTCGGATGAATCTGAGGCGCAGAAGGAGCTGGGCATTATGGGCTCCCTCTACAACAGCAACTTTGTGATCACACTGCCCAACAACTTCCGCATTGCGATGGACAACGGCCTCTACGAGCCGGAGCTCGCGCAGCTTGACAGGTACCGGCCAAATCTGATCCTGAAGCACAAGGAGCGCGGTCTCGAGAAGCATGTCGATTATTTCGTGGATGAAGCGAAGCGCACCGGTGCGCAGTATCTGCTCTCACTTTGTCATCAGAGCATGCCGGAGGGCATTGACAATGCCGAGCGTGCCGTGAATGCACGTCTCGCCGAGTTGGGCATTCCCGCGCAGATGATCAACCCGGAGCCCGGCAAGTGGTATACCGTATCCATGGGTCTGGCAAAGGACTGATGAACGGCAGGCTGCACAGCTGATCTATGGGAATGCTGATGGAATCCGCATTCCCGCATTACAGTCCTCTCCATACAGATGATTTTTGTGTCATCTGTATGGAGGGGACTTTTTTGCGTCCCGAAGCAGGAGGCGGTAATTGCAAAGCCTGATTTGTTGTGCGATAATGGTCAATGTTTACAATAAAGGCTGCCTGGGGGGACTTTTATGGATACAAAATACCTGAAGTATATATTGACGATTGCGGAGCGACAGAACATGACAAAGGCGGCGGAGGAGCTCTATGTTTCTCAGTCGTCTCTCAGTCAGTATCTCGGCAAGCTGGAGCAGGAAATCGGCGTGCCGCTGTTTGAACGCACCCGCGGCCGCCTTACGCTGACGCCGGCCGGCGAGCTCTATGTCAAAGCGGCACATCAGGTGATGGCTATTCAGAAGGAACTCTACCAGAATATCCGATCGATGAACAACAAGAGTCATATCACAATCGGCACCACCTCACAGCTTGGGCTGCGGGCGCTGACAGTGGTGATCCCGCGCCTGAAGGCTTGTTTTCCGGAGGCGGCTATCGAGATCACGGAGGCTAATGTGCCGACGCTGACCCGGCAGCTTCAGGAGGAGAGCCTGGACTGTGCGGTGATGGCGCTGAACAGCACGGAGGCCTTTGCGAAGGAACAGGTAAATGTCTTAGGCACGGAGGAGATTTTCCTTGCCGTGAGTGTCGGGCACCCCTACTGCCTTAAAAATCCGGGTGACTGCATTTCCAGGGAGGAGCTGCTGCGGGAATTTAAGGATGAGCAGTTTCTTCTCTGTAAGAAGGGTTCGACAATTCGGGAGGCCACAAATCAGATCTTTGCGGCGGCAAACTTCCGGCCCAGCACCATTTGCGAGACCAACAGTGTGCTGACAACCCGGGCGATGGCTGCCATGGGCATCGGCATCACCTTCGTCGGAAAGTCCTGCGTGGAGGATACGGACAAGCTGCATTATTATCATCTTGAACCGCGCCTGACGCGGCAGTTCGCGCTGGTGCATCGGAAAAACTGGGTCATGCATGCGGCGGAAAAAGCGCTCTATGCGGAAATTCAGCAGTATTTCGAAACCGAGGCAGCAGAGGAGCTGCTGCCGTGAAGGAAGTAGGAAAAACGTAACTGATGTGCCTTCGTGCAAGGCAATGCCAAGCAAAGATCCGGCACAGACAATGTGGTACTCCGGCGCGTTTTCATAGAAATACTTCAGGGAGCTGAGCGCGCGAGGAACCTCCTGGTTGCCTCCATGTTGCGTGGACTGCGCTGCGCTTTGCACTTTCCCCGCCGGTTTCCGTATGTTAAAATAGGGCAGTTGAAAACAGAGGAGACATAAACGCTATGAATATTACAGAAGTGCTCAGCCGGGAGCTGAATATACAGAAATGGCAGGCGGAGGCCGTGATCGGACTGATTGATGAGGGGAATACCATTCCTTTTATTGCGCGCTACCGGAAGGAGAAAACCGGCGCGATGAATGACGAGCAGCTGAGAAGCTTTGATGAGCGGCTGCGGTATCTTCGGAATCTGGAGGAGCGGAAGGCGACCGTGCTGGCCTCGATCGAGGAGCAGGGAAAGCTGACGGATGCGCTGCGGACGGAGATTGAGGCAGCAGAAACGATGGTGATGCTCGAAGACATTTACCGCCCGTACAAGCCGAAGCGCCGGACCAGGGCGATGATTGCCCGGGAACGGGGCCTCGCGCCGCTGGCAGATTATCTGCTGCAGCGCACAACGCCGAGAGCGGTGCCGGAGGAGGCGGAACGCTATGTGAATCCGGAAAAGGAAGTCATGGATGCGGAAGCGGCTATCGCCGGGGCGGAGGACATTCTGGCGGAGCAGATTTCGGACAATGCAGATTATCGCAGCTGGATCCGGAAGAAGACATGGAATGACGGACTGCTGGTTTCTGAGGTGAAGGACAAGAAGCAGGCGGCGGTGTCGACGGTTTATGACAACTATTATGAGTACAGTGAGCCGCTCCGGAAAATTCCGGGACATCGTGTGCTGGCGCTCAATCGCGGCGAGAAGGAAAAGGTGCTGACGGTGAAGCTGGAGGCGCCGGAGACGGACATTCTGGCGTATCTGGAGAAGCACCTGCGGGTCGGACAGAATCCGAAGACCGCGGAATATCTGCGGGAAACGGTGGCCGACGCTTATAAGCGGCTGATCGCGCCCTCTATCGAGACGGAGCTTCGGAATGAGCTGACGGAACGGGCTGAGGACGGCGCCATCAAGGTGTTCGGCAGCAACCTGACGCAGCTTCTCATGCAGCCGCCGATTGCCGGAAAGGTGGTGCTGGGCTGGGATCCGGCCTTCCGCACCGGCTGCAAGATCGCGGTGGTGGACCCCACGGGAAAGGTGCTGGATACCACCGTCATTTATCCCACCGCCCCGCAGAATAAGGTGAAGGAGGCCATGGAGGTCATTGAAAAGCTGATTCGCCGTTATCAGGTGGAGATCATCAGCCTCGGAAACGGCACGGCCTCCCGGGAGTCGGAGCAGATTATTGCGGACTTCCTGAAGAAAACGAAGCTGCCGGTGCAGTATGTGATCGTAAATGAAGCCGGCGCCTCGGTATATTCTGCCAGCAAGCTGGCCACGGAGGAATTTCCGAACTTCGACGTGGGACAGCGAAGCGCGACCTCTATGGCGCGGCGGCTGCAGGACCCGCTGGCGGAGCTTGTGAAGATCGATCCGAAATCCATCGGCGTTGGGCAGTACCAGCATGATATGAACCAGACGAAGCTGGGAGAGCAGCTGGGCGCCGTGGTGGAGGACTGCGTGAACCGGGTGGGTGTGGATGTGAACACAGCCTCCGCACCGCTTCTGCAGTATGTTTCCGGCGTCAGCAGGACGATTGCGAAAAATATCGTGGCTTATCGGGAGGAAAAGGGAAGCTTCCGGAGCCGTAAGGAGCTGCTGGCGGTGTCCAAGCTCGGACCGAAGGCCTATGAGCAGTGCGCCGGCTTCCTGCGGATCCGAAACGGCGCGGAGGCGCTGGATAATACGGCGGTGCATCCCGAGAGCTATGCGGCGGCAAAGTCGGTGCTGGATACACTGGGATATTCAGAAGCGGATGTGCAGAAGGGCGCAACCCGGGACATCGAGAAGCGCATGCGGGAAAAGAAGCTCAGCACAAAGCAGCTGGCAGAGCGGGTCAATATCGGAGAATACACACTCGGCGATATTCTCAGCGAGCTGCAGAAGCCGGGCCGCGATCCGCGTGAGGATGTGCCGGCACCGGTGCTTCGTTCGGATGTGCTGGATTTCGCGGATCTCAAGCCGGGTATGGTGCTGAAGGGCACCGTGCGAAATGTCATTGACTTCGGCGCTTTCGTGGACATCGGCGTGCATCAGGACGGTCTGGTTCATATTTCCCAGCTGGCGGACAAATTCGTGAAGCATCCGCTGGATGTGGTGAAGGTCGGCGATATTGTCAATGTGCGGGTGCTGTCTGTGGATGCCGCGAAGAAGAAAATTTCACTGAGTATGCGGGAGTGCGGTCCGCAGACGCCGAAGCGTTGAACCGGCCGGAGGCTTGTGGTACAATAAAAATGTTGTGCATTGGCATGGCTGCTTCGCTGAGTGCCGCAGTGATGCCGGTGTCGTGAAGCAATACATGATCATAAAAATTAAAGGAGGGCGCCGTCATGGATCAGAAGGACCAGGAAGAAATGAACGTGCGTGATGCGGCAGAAAGCGGCGAACGGGCCGCGGATTCTGCGCTTACGGAACAGGAACAGAAAGAAAGACCGGAGCCCTCTGCAGAAAAGACGGAGGCAGAGCAGAAGGAAGAAGAGGATGAGATCGAGATCCCCGAGGAAAGCCGACCGAATCTGACGGCTCTTTTTGAATCCATTCCGGATCCGGATGCGGACAAAAAGGAGGAGGAAGAGGAAGAAGAGGACGAGGATGCCCTGGAACAGCTGATCGATGAAGGAAATCAGCAGGACATCGACGAATATTACGAGGACATGCAGCCGGCCGACTTCGTAGAGGAAGTGGACGAGCTGGATGATGAGGACATTCGCCGACTGCCGGACTTCCTGGATACGGAGCAGCTGACCGAGATCATGGAGGAGGCAGATGATGACCTCCGGCAGAGACTGGGAGAAAATCTGTCGGACGATCAGCTTCTGGAGGTCTTCGAGAGCATGTCCAAGGATGATATCGTTGATATCATGGGGGAAATGTCTACGGGCCGGCGGAAAACGCTTCTGAACCACATGAAGGCGGGCGACCGGAGAATCATACATACTCTGCTGCAGTACCCGGACGATTCGGCCGGCGGTATCATGACGACAGAGTATATCGCACTGCGGGAGGAGCGTACCTGCGCGGAGGCGCTGGACATCATTCGTGAGATCGGTCCGAAGACGGAGGTCATTGAAAGCATTTACATCACCGATGACAAGCGTCATCTGGTGGGACTGGTGGATCTTCGTGATCTGCTGGGGGCCTCCCGGAACACGAAGCTCCGTGAGATCATGGACGATCAGGTGATTTCGGTGGAACCGGAAATGGACCAGGAGGAGGTCGCGCAGATGGTATCCAAATATGATCTGCAGGCAATTCCGGTGGTGAGCAGAAAGCAGACCATTCTCGGTATCATCACGGTTGACGATATCATCGACGTCATCAACGAAGAGCATGATGAGGATATCGCACACTTGGGAGGAACCAGCAAGGAGGAGGATCTTGATTCAACGCTGCTGGAGTCCATCCGCATGCGGCTTCCGTGGCTTCTGGTAAATCTGCTGACTGCCTTTCTGGCTTCCTTCACGGTGAAGGTTTTCGAGGGCACTATCGAGAAGGTAGTGGCGCTGTCCGCGACAATGACGATCGTCTCGGGCATGGGCGGAAATGCCGGCACTCAGACGATGTCCATCATGGTCCGTGAGCTTGCGAAGGGCGAGGTGGAGCTGAAGGAGAACTGGAAGGCGCTGCTGAAGGAAATCCTGCTTGGCATGGTGGATGGTGCGGCCTGCGGCCTTGTGACCGGCGTGGTGGTCGGCTTCATTTACGGAAATGCCTTTCTGGGCATCATTATCTTCCTGGCGATGATCGGAAATCTCGTGGTTTCCGGTATCTTCGGCTTCCTGGTGCCGGTGGTGCTGAAGCAGCTGAATGCCGATCCGGCGCTGGCGTCATCCATCTTTGTAACGACTGCCACCGATGTGCTGGGCTTCTTCATTTTTCTGGGACTCGCCAGCCTGTTCCTGCCGATGCTGATTTAAGGGGACGCTTTGCTGCTGACAAAGCCCCTGATGCCGTTTGATTAAAAAGCCCCGGGCCGCTCTTTCGGGCGGCCCGGGGCTTTCTGTCTTGAATGCTTCGGTTATTTAGAAATCTACCTCTGTGTCATAGTAGCAGCACTTCAGCAGCTTCTCCATCTCCTCCTGTGTCGGGATACGAGGGTTGGAGCCGGTGCAGGCATCGGCAATGGCGTTCTTTGCAATCTCCGGCAGTCTCTCAAGGAATACC
>CAVAXR010000091.1:0-6064 GCA_963592375.1 Oribacterium sp.
GCCGGACGACATGTCCTCCTGACCATAAGCATGGCGTTTCGGTAAATCTCCTGAAATAAATAGACTCAACTAAGTGTGCAAAAAAGTCTCGGTTCTCCCCGGGACTTTTTTGTGCTTTGCAGTCATGGGGCCCGCAAGCCAAGCTTGCGCGATCCCATGACTGCGAACCCCGGTTCTCCCCGGGCCGGCTGATTTTCGGTTCTCCCCGAGACTTTTTTGTGCGCTGCAGTCATGAGGATGAAAAAATCATGTAGTCAAATCTTTGTTCTTATGATATGGTATTACGCAAGGACAACACCTAAACGGTGGACGGTTAGCCCCTATCCTAGGAAAGGGGATGATGCCGATGGTTACTTACAGTGATCTGTTTCAATTCACAATCATGTTGTGTGCTGTAGCAACACTTGTAATACTAATAAGCAGAAAAAAATAACCGCCCAACCCCACGAAAGTTTGGCGATTACTTTTTGCATAAACTGAAGGGGCTAACCGTTCATCGGTGTTGTCCTCTTGTATGCATAGTCTAGCATGCTTTTTCAGCTGTGGCAAGTCTTACATGGCCGTTCTGGCAATCTTTCCCATGACGTGCTACACTTATCTGGACTTTCTATCCGGAGGTGTGCCATGAAATCTCTTCTATATAATATGCTGGCGGTGGTGTTCTCACTGTTTCTGATCTTTATCCTGCTGATCACCTCCTTCGAGGCGGTCTGCTACTGGCAGCCGGGCTACTATCGCGCGGAATTCGAGAAGTATCAGGTTCTGGACGAGATGGAGGCCTGGATGGGCGACCGCATGACGATGGACGAGCTCACGGAGGTTATGCACCAGACCATGATCTATCTGCGGGGCGACCGCGAGAATCTGATCGTCGAGACCGAGATCAACGGGCAAATGTCGGAGTTCTATAATGAAGATGAGAAGTCCCATATGGCGGACGTGCGGGTGCTGTTTGTGCATTCTGTCACGCTTCGGGCGCTGGCGATCCTCGCCTGCATCGCGATCTTCGGACTGCTTCTGATCCTGGAGCACGGGAAGGCCCTCTGGTATCTCAGCGGCGGCTTCCTGCGGGTCTGCCTGGCCATTTTGATCCTCGTGGGGCTTCTCGGACTGCTCGCCGCGACGGACTTCACAAAGTATTTCACGATCTTCCATGAGATTTTCTTCAGCCAGGGCAACTGGGAATTCGATCCCCGGGTAAGCCGTATGATTAATATGCTGCCGGAGGGCTTCTTCAGCGACACGGCTCTGCGGATTCTGATTTGCTTCCTGGGCTCAGTCGCGGCGCTTCTGGTGCCGGCCGGCATTTTCCGTATCTTTGCAAAGAATTGGGGTTACAAATAAGATGTTTGAGAATGATTTTATGAACCGGGCGCGGCGCGCGATTGTCGCGGGCGCCTGCATTTCCGCAGGAGACATGAGCGGAGAGGCTTTTCAGGTGAGCATGGACGAGCTTCGTGGGCTCTGCGCGGCTGCCGGCATCGAGGTGGCGGGCGAGCTCACGCAGAATCTTGCGACGGAGGACAGCGCCTACTACATCGGCAGCGGCAAGGTGGCGGAGCTGAAGAATCAGGTCTATCTCCTCGAGGCGGACCTCGTGATCTTCAACAACACGCTTTCGCCGTCCCAGCTTGCGAACCTTGCCCACGATCTCGAGGTCGAAGTCATTGACAAAACGAATCTGATTCTCAACATCTTTGCGCTGCGGGCGCGGACTGCGGAGGCACGGATGCAGGTCGAGTACGCGAAGCTGCAGTATATGCTGCCGCGGCTCGTGGGACTCCGGCAGAATCTCTCGCGGCAGGGCGGCACCGGCGGCTCCATGTCGAACAAGGGTGCCGGCGAGACCCAGATCGAGCTGGACCGCCGTCACATTCAGAAGGAAATGGCGGAGCTGCGCCGCGCACTTCGGGAGGTGGAGCAGAACCGTTCGACCCAGCGGAAGAAGCGCGAGCGCTCGGGGCTTCCTCTTGTGGCGCTGGTGGGCTATACCAATGCCGGCAAGTCTACGCTGATGAACCGGCTCATCGATCTCGGTGCGCCGGATGAGGAGAAGCACGTGCTGGTGCAGGATATGCTGTTTGCAACACTGGACACCACGGTGCGGAAGATCAGTCCGGCGGAGCACCGGGATTTCCTGCTGTCGGATACGGTCGGCTTCATCAATGACCTCCCGCATAAGCTTGTCGAGGCCTTCCGCTCGACGCTGGAGGAGGCGCTCTATGCGGACCTCATTCTGGAGGTGATCGATTATTCCGACCCGAATTACCGGATGCATATGGATGTGACGGCGCAGACGCTGAAGGAGCTCGGCGCGGGACATATTCCGGTTCTCTACATTATGAATAAGGCGGACCGGATGTATGATGCATCTGCGCTTCCGATTGTGCGCGGCGACAAGCTGTATCTCTCGGCGGCGGAGGGGCTCGGCATGGAGGCGCTGCTTGCGGCCATCGACGAGAAGCTCTTCGCCGGCTACATTACCTGCGAGCTGTTGATCCCCTACCGGGACAGCGGCGTGGAAAATGTCCTCCGCGAGCGGGCGCAGGTGCTCGCTGCGAAGTACGAGGACGACGGCATTCACCTCACGGCGAGCCTGAATCAGGAGCTGCTGCAGCGATATAAAGAGTATGTAATTGTTTAGTGCGGAAATCTGTAGTACAATAATCGCCGGTGTTAAGTATTCGTTCAAGTACGGGAGGGGAAAGTTATGAATTTTTTGGAGGAACGCATTCAGAAGGATGGCGTCGTCAAGGAGGGAAACATCCTGAAGGTCGACAGCTTCCTGAACCATCAGATGGACATCGAGCTGTTCGAGCAGATGGGAGAGGAGTTCAAGCGGCGCTTTGAGGGAAAGCCCATCAACAAGATCCTGACCATCGAGGCTTCCGGCATCGGCATCGCCTGCATGGCGGCGCGCTACTTCCATGTTCCGGTGGTTTTTGCCAAGAAGGCGAAGAGCATCAACATCGATGGGGAAATGTATGTGGCAGACGTGGTGTCCTTTA
Source organism: Oribacterium sp. (assembly GCA_963592375.1). Classification (GTDB taxonomy): domain Bacteria; phylum Bacillota; class Clostridia; order Lachnospirales; family Lachnospiraceae; genus Oribacterium. The sequence goes on from CAVAXR010000091.1 coordinate 3,009, forward strand.
CGCACAAGAACACGAATCAGGTGATTGTGTCGAAGAAGTTTCTGACCGAGGAGGATCATGTGCTGATCATCGATGACTTCCTGGCCAACGGCTGCGCACTGCAGGGACTGATCTCCATTGTGAACCAGGCCGGCGGAACGGTAGAGGGCATCGGTATTGCAGTGGAAAAGGGCTTCCAGATCGGCGGGAATATCATCCGCAACATGGGCTATCAGCTGGAGTCTCTGGCCATCGTGGAGAGTATGGATGCAGCAACCGGGGAGGTGAAGTTCCGTGAGCAGTAATACGACAAAAAAGGCTTCTGATCAGAATGCTTCGATCGAAAACATTTACACGCTGGACGGAAAGGTGCCGATGCTGAAGGCGGTGCCCTTCGGTCTGCAGCATGTGCTGGCCATGTTTGTGGCGAACATCGCGCCGATTCTGATTGTGGCGGGTGCCTGCGGTCTGGATACCAGAAACACGGCAATGATCATCCAGAGCGCCATGCTGATTGCCGGCATCGGCACACTGATCCAGCTGTTCCCGGTATGGAAGATCGGCTCCGGCCTTCCGATCGTCATGGGCATCTCCTTCACCTTCGCATCGATTGCCTGCGTGATCGGCGGTCAGTACGGCTACGGCGCCATCATGGGTGCGGTGCTGGTCGGCGGTATCGTGGAGGGCGTTCTGGGACTTTTCGCGAAGTACTGGATGAAGCTGATCACACCGATCGTGGCGGCAACGGTGGTAACGGCCATCGGCTTCTCGCTTCTTTCCGTGGGTGCGGATTCCTTCGGCGGCGGCAGCAGCAGCGCGGACTTCGGTTCTGTGACGAACTGGATTCTGGGCACGGTGACGCTGATCTGCTGTATTCTTTTTAATATTTTCGCGAAATCCTATTTTAAGCAGCTTTCCGTGCTGTTCGGACTGGTGGTCGGCTATATTCTGGCGCTGATCATGGGTGTGGTAGATTTCTCGGATCTGATGTCCGGCGGCATTGTTGCATTCCCGCAGCTCCTGCCGTTTCAGATGGAGTTCCATCTGAATGCGATTATCGCCTTTGTGCTGATTTTCCTGGTGTCGGCAACGGAGACGATCGGCGATACGTCTGCCCTGGTGGCATCCGGTCTGAACCGTGAGGTGACGGCCAAGGAGACCTCCGGCTCGATTGCCTGCGACGGCTTCATCAGTGCGCTGTCCTCTGTGTTCGGCTGCATGCCGATTACGTCCTTCAGCCAGAACGTGGGCCTCGTGGCCATGACCAAGGTGGTGAACCGCTATGCGATTGCGACGGGTGCCCTGATCATGATCCTCGCCGGCATTTTCCCAATCGTGGGCGCGCTGCTGGCGACTCTGCCGAGCGCGGTGCTCGGCGGCTGTACGATCATGATGTTCGGAACGATCGTGGTGAGTGGTCTCCAGATGATTGGAAAGTGCGGTTATACGCAGAGAAATGTCACCATCGCGGCGCTGTCACTGAGCATCGGTCTCGGATTCACACAGCTTCCGACCCTGTTTTCCATCTTCCCCACCCTCGTGCAGACTGTCTTTGCAGAGAACTGCGTGGCTGTGGTGTTCCTGACAGCAATCATATTGAATCTGGTGCTGCCGAAGAATATGGACGCAGCGTAAGGCGCTTTCAGCAGGAAAACGCCGGAGCGAATTCGACAAGTCGGGTTTGCTTTGAAAAAAGAGAAGAAAACGAGCGGAGGCCGGTTGGCCTCCGCTCGTTTTGTGTGTATTTGTGGAGAGGCGCGGTGCGGCGATGTGGTGCTAAACAGTTACGGAACATAATGAAAATACGAGAGAAAAGTGATAGTATTACTCTGTGGATTTGTATCGTCTGGCTCAAAGGACGAAAATGACTTATGACCGCACAAAATTTGCAGAACATAGAATCGTCTGAAATTTTGCGGGGGGGTATGCAATATGACAAACGAGCCGATCATATTAAAAGAGTATTCCATCAACATCAATGATTACAATCCGCATGCATTCTGCCTGATCCGGGTGGAGCTGGATGAGGCCGGAAAGCCCTGCGACTGGACGTTTTTATATTGTAATGATGCGCTGGCTAAATTGGAGGGACTTCCGAAAGAGAAGCTTCTCGGGCATCGTTTTTTTGAACTATTTCCAAACGGCAGCAGAAAATGGCTGAAACCCTACTATGAGTCTGCCTATGAGGGAAAGGTGACTTCCTGCAATGATATTTCGGAGGAGGTTCACAAGTACCTTCAGGTTGAATCCTTCCCAACAGGCGAAAAAGGAGTCTGCGTATGCGTCCTTCGTGATATCAAGGCGGAGCTGGATAATCTTAATAAAAAATTAGAAGAGCAGTTTGCGATTATTGATGCCTTATCCAGAAGCTTTCGAAATGTATTTGTTGCGAATCTTAATGATGGAAAAGCAAGAGCGATAAGACTTGCAGACAGTTATCAGGTAAAGGCTGTCAGAGATATTGAGGGAACCGAATTTGATTTTGATGCCGTCGTAGACCGCTGGACAAGAGAAACGGTGCATCCGGATGATAAGGACAGAATGAAAGCGACCCTGAGTATCCAAAATCTCAGAAGAGCTTTATCGGAGCAGGAAGACTTCATTGGAAATTACCGCAACATAGAGGATGGGGTGGTGCATCACTATCAGTATGATTTCAGACGAATCGGAGATACCGAGAATGTTGTTGCGGGCTTCCGACTCATAGACGCACTCATCGAGGAACAGGAAGCAAAGCAGAAACGAGAAAGAGAGCTGATCGAAGCAGAGCAGAAACGTCTGCAGACCATCAATGCCATCGGACAGGCCTATTCTTCTATCTATGTGGCAGATTTGGATACGCAGGAGATTGAAACCATCAAAGCTGCCGGAGCAGAGGATAATTTCTGCAAATTAAGTGCCTTGAGTAATGCGCAAAAGCTGGAGCATATGAAGGAATATGTGGCAGAGCCGTATCTTAAGGGGAACACTGAATTTACGGACTTAAATACAGTTGCGGATCGGCTTGTTGGACAACAGTCGCTGTCCTATATTTTCCAGAAGACAGACGGAAGCTGGATGCAGTCTCTGATCGTGCC
>CAVAXR010000092.1:0-6039 GCA_963592375.1 Oribacterium sp.
GTGTTTTGAAAGCCGGAGGTGAAGTGACGGGTGTTGAGCCGGAATTTTTTATCGAAAGCGAAATTCAGCATGATGGATTAACAAGGCTAATCGTGACAAGAGATATGACAGAACGCAAAAATAAAATGATTGCGTTGGGCGAAGCTTTTATTGCCTTTCCCGGCGGTACCGGAACATTGGAGGAAATTACAGAGGTAATGTCGAAGGTATCTTTAAAACAATTGAATGCGCCCTGCATTCTCTATAACCTGAACGGCTACTATGATGATTTGAAAGCACTTCTGAATCATATGATTGAAAAAGGGCTGTCTTCCGGGGAACGGCAGGAAGGAATCTGCTTTGCCGAGAATCTCGACGATATAAAACGAATTTTAAAATTGTCGTAACTTTGTGTACGCACAAAGCGCCAGCTTTCAAGTGAGAGGACGTAAGACATGAATGAGTATGAGGATATTATTCACCTTTCCCACCATGTTTCAATGAAACACCCGCAGATGTCTATGCAGGATCGTGCGGCACAGTTTTCACCATTTGCGGCATTGACGGGATTTCATGCGGCAGTAGAAGAAGCAGCCAGACAGGCTGCTTCTTCGGAGGATTCCCGGACGTCTGCGGGAGCAGATGATTTTGGGGAATGCTGATGTAAGCTGCATTTCCTCAGCGCCGATAGTGATTGATCAGGCTGCCGGCGAGAAGGATTTGCCGTTCCTCCTTCGTCAGGCGGTCCAGTGTACACAGGAGACTGCCTGTGACATGCTTTTTCAACTGCTCCGGATCCAGTGCGAGCACATCGGCTTCGCTTTCCACGGAAATGCCTGAGAGAAGCTGCACGTTGACGGTCTCTTCGCCGCGCTCCAGAATTTCCCGGATGTTTTCGATGAAGAGATAGCTGCCTGTCGGGAGTGAAAGCTTTTCCTCTGTCCGCAGCGGCAGCAGGCCCCAGTTGATGAGATTGCTGCGGTAACGCTTGGTGGAATACTCGTTGCTGATATTGGCAAAGCCGCCAAGCACCTTCTGGCAGGAAGCTGCCTGTTCCCGGGAGGAGCCGTCTCCGATGGCATCAGACACCATGACAGATCCGAAGGTAACGCTGCCTTCTGTGCTTAAATTCGGTGTGCTTTCCACAGCACGGATAGCCTTTGCCCGGCTCACATAGTCCGGATCACGACTGATCATTGTGAAGCCGGAAATCTTCTCCGGATTGGATCGATAGGAGGAAGCCTCGCCGGAGGGGATCAGCTCATCTGTGGTGACAGAACCCTGATAGGAGCCGGAGACCTGAAGAAGCAGATGCTGCTTGAGTCCGGCCATCTCGGGCCAGTCGGCGATATTCGGTCCCTTTACAAGCTCCGCACCGGGGTCGGCCTTGCCGAAGCCGTCATAAACCTGTCCCTGATAGATTCTCTTATCAAAATGATGGCACAGTGTCCGATACTGAACATCAGTCAGGCTGTCTGCCGCGGTCAACATTCCGTGATTCCGCACGGTCGCTGCAATAGAACGCGCATCCATCAGACAAACCGCCGACATTTGTCCCTGACCGGGCTTGCTGCCCTCGCGATTCGGATAGTTTCGTGTGACATGGCGAATACTTAACTGATTGTTGGCCGGCGTATCAGTAACGCCGAAGCAGGGACCGCAGATGCAGGGGCGCAGGGTAATGCCGGCGAGCGCAAGCTCCGAAGCCACGCCGCAGCGCATCAGATCCTCCATGACGGGGAGGGATGCCGGATTCACGTGAAGATTCAGCGCGGCGCCGTTGATCGGCTGCATTTCTCCCTGTGCATCCTTCAGAATGTCTGCGACGGCCACGATGTTTTCAAACATGCCGCCGGCACAGCCGGATACCAGTGCCTGATCCGGATAGAATTCGCCGTCCCGCAGGTGCTGCAGAATCCGGAAGGGTTCGCCGTGACTGCCCTTGATTTCATTTCCTTTTTCCTCGATCTCGCGGAGAATGCTTTCCGCATTTGCCTGAAATTCCCGAATGGGCATGGCATGACTCGGATGGAAGGGAAGCGCAATCATGGATTCTACGGTGCTCATATCCACTTCGATGAGACCGTCGTAGTAGGCGCCGGCTTCCGGTGAGAGCTTTGCGTAGTCGGCGGCGCGGCCGTGCTCTGCAAGGTATTCCTCGGTCTTCTCGTCGGTGCACCAGATGGAGGAAAGCGCGGCGGACTCTGTCATCATGACATCGATCCCCATGCGGAACTCCATGCTGAGATTCCGGATTCCCTCGCCCACAAATTCCAGAATCTTATTCTTGTTGAAGCCATTCCCGAAGGTCCGGGAAATGATGGCGAGCGCAACATCCATGGGGCCCACGCCGGGACGGGGAGTGCCGGTCAGCTTCACAGCGAGAATGGGCGGGAGCGCAATGTCATAGGTCTGGCCGACGAGCTGCTTCACGAGCTCGCCGCCGCCCTCACCGATTCCCATGGTGCCGAGGGCACCGTAGCGGGTATGAGAATCAGATCCCAGGATCATTTTTCCGGCACCCGCCATCATTTCCCGCATATACTGGTGAAGTACACCGCGATAGGGCGGCAGGAAAATGCCGCCGTACCGCTTCGCATTGGACAGGCCGAAGGCATGATCGTCCTCGAGAATGGTGCCGCCGACCGCGCAAAGTGTATTGTGACAGTTGGACAGCACATAGGGAATGGGAAATTCCGTAAGGCCCGAAGCCCGGGCGGTCTGCAGAATGTTCACATAGTTATTGTCCGGTGAAACCATGGCATCGAAACGAAGCTTCAGATTCTGCATGTCTCCGGAGGTATTGTGTGCCTTCAGGATGCGCCAGGCCATGGATTTCTGCCGGCCGGAAAGAATGTCCTTTTCCGGATAGCGAGGTTCCTCTGGGCTGCCGCAGGTTCCTTCCGGGAGATAAAGCTCACCGTTTTCATCCAAAAATATACCGTGTGCTGTTAAGCTGACCATAATTTCCTCCTGTTGCTGTGCTGACCGTTTCGGTTCGAATTGCTTCTGTTTGTCGGGATCGCCGACATTTCTCCATAAGAAAAAGTATAGACTTGCAAAAGACATAAGTAAAATATATCATCCTGTATGCTTTTTATACAAATGCATCTATTTCTGCGATCGTAAGCAAAATTTCAAGAACGGGGACCGCAGTTTATGATACAATGCAATGAGGTTATGCCGCGGCGAAGCGGAACGGAAAGAGATTGAGGGGTTATGTACGAGGGATTTTTGCCTGTAAATAAAAAGGATATGCTGGAAAAGGGGATCGCACAGCCGGACTTTGTGTATGTCTGCGGTGATGCCTATGTGGATCATCCGAGCTTTGGATCGGCCATCATCAGCCGGATTCTGGAAGCGCACGGGTATACGGTCTGCATGCTCTGTCAGCCGGACTGGCGAAAGCCGGAGTCGGTGCGGGAGTTCGGGGAGCCGCGGCTTGGCTTTCTGGTTTCTGCCGGAAATATGGACTCCATGGTGAACCACTATACGGTGGCAAAGCATCATAGAAGGACGGATTCCTATACACCGGGCGGAGAGATGGGAAAACGTCCGGATCGTGCGGTGACGGTTTACTGCAATCTGATCCGCCGAAGCTATAAGCATATTCCGATCATTGTCGGCGGGATTGAAGCGAGTCTCCGGCGGATGGGGCATTATGACTATTGGTCGGATCGGGTAAAGCGCTCGATTCTGCTGGATTCCGGGGCGGATCTGATTTCCTACGGCATGGGAGAGCACAGTATTGTGGAGATTGCGGATGCGCTGGCCGGCGGTGTTGCCGTGTCGGATATCAGCTGGATTGACGGCACAGTCTATAAGACGCGGGATGAGGACAGTATATATGATGCTGTCCGTCTGCCGGATTTCGAGGAAATCGAAAATGATAAGATGCGTTATGCGGAAAGCTTTGCCATTCAGTACAGGAACACCGATCCCTATGCGGCAAAACGGGTATATGAGTGCTATGACGGAGCCCTGTTTGTGGTGCAGAACCCGCCGGCAAAGCCGCTGAGCCAGCTGGAGATGGACGATGTTTATGACCTTCCCTATATGCGGGCTTACCATCCGATGTATCAGGACAAGGGCGGTATTCCGGCACTTGGCGAGATCAAGCTGAGTCTTACCTCAAACCGCGGCTGCTTCGGTGAGTGCAATTTCTGTGCGCTGACCATGCATGAGGGACGGATCGTGCAGGCAAGAAGCCATGAAAATATCCTGAAGGAGGCGGAGCAGATTCTGGAGGATCCGGATTTCAAGGGGTATATCTTTGATGTGGGCGGCCCGACCTCTGAGTTCCGTGCGCCGGCCTGCGATAAGCAGCTGACGAAGGGCGCCTGTGTCGGAAAGAAATGTCTTTGGCCCTCACCCTGCAAAAATCTCAAGGTGGATCACAGTGATTATGTGCAGCTGCTCCGGGAGGTGCGTTCCCTGCCCGGTGTGAAGAAGGTCTTCGTGCGCTCCGGCTTCCGCTTTGATTATCTGATGGCAGATCAGAACAAGGAGTTCCTGCGGGAAATCTGTGCGCATCATGTCAGCGGACAGATGCGAGTGGCGCCGGAACATATTTCGGATAATGTCCTGAAGGAGATGGGGAAGCCGAAGGTGGAGGTGTATAATGCCTTCGTGCGCGAGTTTGAGAAAATCAACAAGGAGCTGGGGCTCAAGCAATATATCGTGCCGTATCTCATGTCCTCACATCCGGGCAGCCGCCTGAAGGATGCGATTGCACTGGCGGAATATATCCGGGATATGGGATACATTCCGGAGCAGGTGCAGGATTTCTACCCGACGCCGGGGACGGTTTCGACAACCATGTACCACACCGGCATCAATCCGCTGACAAAGGAAAAGGTCTATGTGCCGCGTTCACCGCATGAGAAGGCTATGCAGCGTGCATTGATTCAGTATCGGCGGCCGGAAAATTATGAGCTCGTAAAGGAAGCGCTGCTGCTGGAGCATCGGGAGGATCTCATCGGCTTTGATAAGCGCTGTCTGATCCGCCCGAGAGGTGGTGAGAGGGCAGCAGATGCAGCTGCGGTGAAGCAGACTGTGCAGAGCAGAAACAGCAGAAATAACAGCAGAGTCGGGAAACCCCGGAGAAAAGGAGACAGAAGAGCATGAGAAGACAGAAGGGAATAACGGCGCTGCTGACAGCGGCCATGCTGGCACTTTCCGCACCGGTGCCGGTATCGGCAGAGGAGGCGGTGCTGGATATCACGGAAAATGGACCGACGGTTACCGTGACGGCGGGACAGTCGGCCGTGACAGAAAGCAGTGCAGTGATCGAGGCGGGACAGCCGGAGAGTGCTGCCGCTGCGGAAAGCAGTGCGGCGGAATCCTCTGCGGCGGAAAGCACAGCCGCTGCTGAACCGGCTGCACAGAGTGCAGCGGCTGTTTCCGGTGTGAATCTTGCAAAGCTGCAGGCGGATGGCGAAACCAGGACCATCGGTACCGGCATCGACAGCGGCTATGCGGTGGTGATAGACCTGGATCAGAATCGCATCGTGGCCCAGAAAAATGCCGATGCCCAGGTATATCCGGCCTCCATGACGAAGATCATGACGCTGCTGGTATGTGCGGAGCATCTGCCGGATCTCAGTGAAAAACTGACCATTACGCAGGATATTGTGGATTATATCAATAACCACGATGCGTCAAACTGCGGCTTTGCGGCGGGAGAGCAGGTGACGGTGAAGGATCTTCTTTACGGCATCATCATGCCGAGCGGCGCAGATGCGGTCATGGCGCTGACGCGTCGTATTGCTGGCTCGGATGAAGCCTTTGTGGAGCTGATGAACCAGAAGGCAAAGGAGCTGGGACTTTCCGACAGTGCACATTTTGCAAATGCCACCGGTCTCTACAATGCATCGCATCACCTGACGGTAAAGGATATGGCACAGGTTCTGAATGCGGCGATGGCAAATCCCACGGCTCGGGAGGTACTGTCTGCGCATACCTATCAGACGGAAAATACCAATAAGCACAGCAGCGGCATCAAGTTCTCCAATCTTTTCCTTCGAAGGATCGAGGACCAGAAGCTCGGCGGTGCGACAG
>CAVAXR010000093.1:0-5999 GCA_963592375.1 Oribacterium sp.
CGTACTGGGAGAGCACCGGCCGGTGCTGAGCGCACTGCTGCGGGAGTTCGCCGCGCTGCTGCCGGAGATCTATGAGAAACGGCAGGACAGTCTCATTGCGGTGCTCGAGCTTTTTATCCAGCTCTACTGCCTATTTGAATCGGCTGCGGAGGACGGACGGCTGCCGAAGGAACAGACCGTGCGGGATGCGTTTTATTCCTGCTTCTATGATTATTCCGAGGAGCTGCAGAGGGAAATGCTGTCGGCGCAGTACAATCCGGCGGGAGGCCTTCTGAAGAGGCTTTCGCTGGAAGGAGAGCTGCGGAATCCGGACTATCTGTACCGCTGCGGAGAATATGTGTCTCCGGCACTGCTGGAGCAGACAGAAGAGCTTCTTTCTCTGCCCGAGGAGGAGCTGCAGCAGAGGGCGGAGAGCTGTCTGAACCCGCTTTTCGAACGTCTTTCTGCGGAAAGCGGCAGCGGCACCGAGGACAGAAGATCCTTTGTGCGGATTCTGGCAGAGCCATCTCAGCTTCGGCTCGTGCGGGCGATTTCCGCGGTACTTGCGGAGGCCGGCTGTGATTTCACGCTGCCGCGTCCATCGCGGCAGCTTTTGACGGCGGACCCCCTTGTGACGGAGCAGAGAGCCGCGGCCGGAGACTGCCTGTGGATGCCGAATCCGCAGCTCGCATACGACCATGCCTGGGATCTTTCTCTTATAATGGGTGACCGGATCGCCTCGCGCATGCTGGAGGAACGGCGGCAGCTGCTTTCAGAGCTGACAAAGGACAGCGGATACCGCTGCCTTGGCATACTGGATCTGCGAAGGACAGAAGCCGCGCGGCCCGCAGGCAGGGGCTGCACGGAGAAGCCGGGCCGACTGCATTTCACCGGGCATCAGACGGCGGTTTATACAGCGCTCCGGAAGAAATTCAGAGAGCTTACGGTGGAATATATGCCTGCGGAGGAGAGGGATGAATAGCAAGAAAAAAACAGTTCAGCGTCTTCGGACGGGCATGCTGGCGCTGCTGGTGCTGCTGTCTGTATTCTGTCCGGGGCTGCGGAGCTATGCCGCTGCCTGGCCGCAGACGGAGCTGAATGCCGGCGTGGGAGCGGTGATGGACGTGGACACGGGTACGATTCTGTTTTCGAAGAATCTCGATCAGGCAGCTTATCCGGCCTCCATTACCAAGGTGATGACGGCACTGGTGGTGCTGGAGAACTGCAGTCTGGATGAAGAAGTGACGTTTTCGCATGATGCGGTGTATAACGTGGACAAGGGCTCATCCAATGCCCAGATCGAAGAAGGCGATGTGCTGACGGTGGAGGACTGTCTCTATGCGCTGCTCCTGAAGTCGGCCAATGAGTCGGCCAATGCGCTGGCAGAGCATGTGGCGGGCTCCCGGGAAGCCTTTGCGGAGCTGATGAACCAGAAGGCGGCGGCGCTGGGATGCACGAATACCCATTTTACCAATCCGTCCGGCCTGTTCGATACGAATCACTACACCACGGCCCATGATATGCTGCTGATCGGTGCGGCAGCCATGAATAACGAAGCATTTCTCAGGATCGAGGAATCCACCTCCCACCGGCTGGCACCGGGCAAGCGGGTTCCGGAGGGAAATGTGATCTACATGGAGCACAAGATGCTGCTTCCGAATTCACGCTATTATGATGCCCGGGTCATTGCCGGAAAGACGGGCTATACACTGGATGCGGGGAATACCCTCATTACCATGGCAGAGCAGGACAGCCGCCGGATCGTGGCGGTGGTGATGCAGGACAAGAACCCGGCACATTATACGGATACAAAGCTGTTGCTGGATCTGGCCTTCGATGAAACCGAAAACCAGAAGCTGCAGGACGGTGTGGTGGATCTCGAGCAGCTCCGGGAGCGGCTCATTGCGGATACCATCGTGCCGGCGGATACGAAGACCTCCGAGCTGCTTCTCCCGAAGGAGGAGCTCACGATTACACTGCCGATGGGTGCGGGACAGGACGGCGTTGCCTATACGCTCGAGTACAATCTGACCGCAGAAGCACCGGCGCAGGCCGTGGCGGAGCTTACGTTCACACTGGACGGGCACAGGGTCGGAAGCTGTTATGTAGAGAAGGAGCCCAGCATTCAGGTGATGCTGGACGAGGTGCCGACGGAGACCAAGGTGGCGGTGGCAGTGACCGTCAGCGGCGTGACCATTGCGGCAATCGCGGCTTTTCTGATCTTCGGCAGCGGTGCGGCGCTCGGCGCAAAGAGCATCCATGATGACCGGAAGCTGAAGCGCCGGATGCGGGAGAAGCGGCAGGCGCGTCTCCGGGAAATGTCCATGAGCGAGGAGGAGTTCCGTGCGCTGGTGGAGAAGAAGAAGGAGGAGCGCAGCCGGAAGCGCCAACAGCAGCCTGAGTAAAGGCGGCTTGCCTTGCGGGCAGTGCCGTGCTACAATAGCGGCATTGCGAAAGAAAGTGAGGCAAGTCTATGAAGATAAAAAGAATCGGGACGGCACTGCTGCTGGCAATGGCGGTGCTGTCTATGACCGCCTGCAAGCCGAAGTATGTGGCGCCGGGCGAAAATGTGCAGCCGGTGGAGACAGAGAAGGCAGCAGATGCGGCGTATACGCTGGATTTCACGGAGATGCACAATGAGGTACTGACAAATCTGCAGGATACCGAGGCCTTCGGCTTTGTGAAGGATCTGAGTGTGGACGGCGACAACGATGCAAAGTCGGTGACCATCCAGGTGGAGATCATGGAGGATGTGTCTGAGGGCGCGGTCGGTGTGCTGATGTCCACCGTGCTGCATGAGGTCAGCGTCGAAGCGGCCACGCAGGACTTCCGTTTCTCGGCACCTACCGAGGAATCCTTCGGTGACTTCTATAACACCTTTTCCGTGCATTACACCATCACGCAGAACGGCGAGACGCTGACAGACACCACCGTCAATGCCGGCGAGAGCCTGCCCTATGAGCCTGCGGATTCCTTCGAGTATATCTGACGAAATGATGAATGCAAATACGCGAAGAATAGAAAAAACAAGACATGTCTATCGCATGATATTCAGTGCAGTGCTGATCCTGATGGAGGCAGCACTGTTTTTTGCGGTCTGGAAGTATTATTACAATCCCCACCTGCGGGTGCCCTATCACTTTAAGGGCAATTATTTTGTGTCCTTTATCTATGGACTGCTGCTTCTGGTATTCGGGAATCTCTACGGCGGCCTGAAGCTCGGCTACTACCGCACCTTTCATATCATCTTCAGCCTCGCGGTGAGTGCACTGGTGAGCAATGCTGTCGCGTACTTCACCATCATTATCCCGGCGGCGACCTGGTATCTGTCACCGGTGCCGGCGGTGGTGGTGCTCACGGGGCTGCAGCTGCTGGTGGTGATTGTCTGGAGTGTTTTTGGAAACCGCCTCTTTCTCCGGCTCTTTCCGGCACAGCGGCTGGTGCTTCTTTACGGCTCCCGCACAGACGAGCTGGCCGCAAAGTTTGCAACGCGCACCGATCGCTATAAAATAGAAGAAAAGCTTTGTGTGGAGGGGGAAAATGCCTTCGCGCCGAAGACATTTTCCGAGGTCTGCAGTGAGATCTGCCGCTACGACGGCGTAATCATCGGCGACATCTCGGCGGAGCTCCGGAATGATTACCTGAAATTCTGCTACAGCCATTTTATTCGGACGTATACGGTGCCGAAGCTCACCGACATTATCCTGAAGAGCGGAGAAACGCTGCATATTTTCGACAGCCCCATGTATCTCAACCGAAATTATGGCCTCAGCATCGGGCAGGAGTTTGTGAAGCGCTGCATGGACATCGCGGTGTCGCTGATCGGACTCGTGCTCTGCTCCCCGATCCTGCTACTGACCGCGCTGGCGATCAGGCTGGAGGACGGCGGACCGGTCTTCTTCCGGCAGGAGCGCTGCACACAGGGCGGCCGCGTCTTCAGTATCCTGAAGTTCCGCTCCATGATCGTGGACGCGGAGAAGGACGGGCGGGTGATTCCCGCGACGGAGCGCGATCCCCGCATTACGAAGGTGGGACGCGTCATCCGTGCAACCCGCATTGACGAGCTGCCGCAGCTTCTCAACATTCTGAAGGGAGACATGGCCATCGTCGGACCGCGGCCGGAGCGTGTGGAGCATGTGCGGCAGTATTCCGCGGACATTCCCGAATTTTCCTACCGCATGCTGGTGAAGGGCGGGCTCACCGGCTACGCACAGGTCTACGGCAAGTACAACACCACTGCCTACGACAAGCTGAAGCTGGACCTTATGTATATCCAGAACTACAGCCTGATACTGGATCTTGAAATCATGTTCAAGACCCTGCAGATCGTCCTCACGAAGGAGAGCACCGAGGGCTTCAGCGAGGGAGCCTCCGAGGAGATCGGGGAGAAGGCGGAGGAGAAGCGATGAAGATCCTCATGGTGAATGCCTCCAGCAATATCGAAAAGCGGGTGGATCTGCTCTATGATTTTCTGACCGCGCAGGGACATGAGGTGACGGTGTTCGCCTCGGATTACCTGCATGCCGCGAAGGAAAAGCGCAGCAGCACTGCGCGGAATTACCGGCTTGTGGAGACTGTTCCCTACCGGCGGAACATTTCACTCGAGCGGCTGTACTCTCACCGGCGTTTTTCTCAGGATGTCTTCCGGGAGATCAGGGAAATGTCGGCGGACCTCCTTTACCTGGTGGTGCCGCAGAACAGCAATGCGGCGCTGGCCGGGAAATACCGGAGGCTGCATCCCGAGGTGAAGATCATCATTGACATTGTGGACATGTGGCCGGAGAGTCTGCCCATCGGCGGCACGGACCGCTTTCCCTTCAGCCTGTGGGCGCAGGTGCGCGACCGGCATCTTCATGAGGCAAATCTGGTGCTGCTGGAGTGCGATTACTATCGGGAACGTCTCGGCGGGCGTCTGGAGGGAGTCAAATACATGACACTGCCGTGGCTTCGGCAGGAGACAGCATGGACAAGCCGGTACCGGGATACCGATGTACCGCAGCCGGAGGAAAATGACGGCGCAGCCCGGAAAAAACTGACGCTTTGCTATCTCGGTGCGGTGAACAACATTATCGATCTGGACGCGATAGAGGCGCTGCTGCGGGCGCTCTCTGAGAGATCCGCAGTCGAGCTGCAGCTGATCGCCATCGGTGAGCGCAAGGCGGAGCTCATCGCAAGGGCGGCGCAGGCCGGTGCGAAGGTGACGGATCACGGCGCGGTCTATGATGAGGCGCGAAAGCAGGAGATCATGGATACCTGCGATTATGGCCTGAATCTTATGAAATCTACAGTTTGTGTCGGCCTCAGCATGAAGCTGGTGGACTATCTCGCCGCCGGGCTTCCGGTCATCAACAATCTGCCGGGGGACAGTCGGGAGCTGATGGAAGCCGCGCATTGCGGGCTGCAGTGGCCGGCGGGTGCGGCGACGCTGTGCACAGCGCATTTTGACCGGCGGGAGATCCGCAGGGTGTATGAACAGCGGTTTTCGTCCGTGCAGCTGGCGAGGTATTGGCAGGAGGTGGAGGAGAGACTATGAGAATACTCCATATTTCCCCTTATTTTCCTGATTTGAAAACCAACCATGCCGGCGGCGTCTGTATGGGCAAGGAATTGGAAACATTGCGAAAGCAGCATGAGGTACAGGTGCTGACCTTTGCGGCTTCGGATTTCGATGAAAAGCTGGCGGCCGGATACCGCGATGATCCGCACTATCATTTTGTGAAAATTTCGAAGCTGAGCCGGGCCGTGCATGTGCTGCTGGCCCCCTGGCTGCCCAATTATTTTGCGGCGAGATCATCTCTGCGCTTTGGGCTGAAGCTGATTCAGTTGGTGAAAAAATACAGAATACAGGCGATCCATGCAGAGTATGCATCCATGGGACAATATCTATGGATTCGCCGCCTCTTCCCGGGACTTCGTTTTCACTTGGTGGAGCATGACATGACCACGCAATCCTTTGAGCGGAAGTGCGCAGAAGCGGAGAAGGAGGCAGCCGCCGGCGGGACAGCGGCGAAGCTGAAGTA
>CAVAXR010000094.1:0-5956 GCA_963592375.1 Oribacterium sp.
GAGGAGCCGGTACAGGCAGAAGAAGAGGAAGCTGCTCCGGCGGAAGACGCAGAATAAAAAAGAGGGGATGTCCTCTTTCGGAAGCTTTTTTCGGGCAGCTGTGGATCAACATGGCTGCCCGAAAAAATTTTAAAAAAAGTTTGATTTAGTTGTTGACAGAAAAGTGATCCGGTAGTATTATATCACCTGTCGCCGATGAGCGGCAAACAAAAAACCAAATAACGATGCGTGGCTCAGTTTGGTAGAGCGCTGCGTTCGGGACGCAGAGGCCGCTGGTTCGAATCCAGTCGCATCGATTGCGCGCCCTTAGCTCAGTTGGTAGAGCAGTAGACTCTTAATCTATTTGTCCAGGGTTCGAGTCCCTGAGGGCGCACGAAAGCGAATTCCGTGAGGAATTCGCTTTTTTCTTGTTTTCAAATACAAACAAATATGCTATGATTTACGCATTATATAGGAAAACGCAGAAGAAGCATGAAGGGAGGGCGACATGAGCATCAGAGAAGAACTGGAGCAGCTGGAACGGGATACACTGTCTCCTTATGCGGCCCTGTCTTCGGAATCGGCGGGACGGGACCGGGAAGAGCCGCAGGATGACATTCGGCCGGTATATGAGCGTGACCGCGACCGCATCATCCATTGCAAGGCCTTCCGCAGATTGAAGCACAAAACGCAGGTCTTTATTGCGCCGGAGGGGGATCACTACCGGACGCGGCTGACGCATACGCTGGAGGTGAGTCAGATTGCCCGGACCATTGCCAGGGCGCTGCGGCTCAATGAGGACCTGACAGAGGCGATTGCGCTGGGACATGATCTGGGGCATACGCCGTTCGGACATGCGGGGGAAAGCGTGCTGAATGAGCTTTGTGTCGGCGGCTTCTCGCATGTGGAGCAGAGCGTTCGTGTGGTGGAGGTGCTGGAGAAGGACGGGCAGGGTCTGAACCTCACGAAGGAGGTGCGGGACGGCATACGGAATCACAGAACCAGCGGGCATCCTCATACCCTGGAGGGACAGGCGGTGCGCTTTGCGGACAAGATCGCTTATATCAACCATGACATCGATGATGCCATCCGGGCCGGGCTTTTCCGGGAGGAGGAGCTGCCGGCGGAATATACGGCGGTGCTGGGGCACAGCGTGAAGGAGCGGCTGAACACCATGATCCGCGGCGTGATCTTTGCATCGCAGGGGCAGCCGACATTATCTATGGCAGCGGAGGTGCAGTCTGCCATGCAGGGCATGCGGAAGTGGATGTTTGATAATGTATACACGAGTGGTGAGGCGAAGCGCGAGGAGTGGAAGGTGCATGACATGATTGCACTGCTGTTTCGCTTTTACATGCAGCATCCGGATCGCATGGCAGAGGAGTATATGCAAATGCTTTCGGCGGGACTGGAACGGGCACGGCGCGAGTCCCCTGCTGACGCGAAGGCGGAGGAAATGGCAAAGCAGCGGGTGGTCTGCGACTACATTGCGGGTATGACGGATGATTACTGCAAAGCCAAATTCTGCGAGTATTACGTGCCGAAGGGCTGGCAGAAATAGGCAGGACAGCGGAGGAGAAGGACTTGTATTATTCGGATGAAGTCGTGGACGAGCTGCGTTCCCGGGTGAATATTGTGGACATTGTCGGGAATTATGTGGCGCTCAAAAAGAAGGGTGCCAATTATTTCGGACTCTGTCCTTTCCATGGCGAGAAGACGGCGTCCTTTTCGGTGGCGCCCGGAAAGCAGATTTTCTATTGCTTCGGCTGCGGCAAGGGGGGCGATGCCATCCGGTTCCTGATGGATTATGAGAACATCACCTTTCAGGAGGCGCTGCAGCGGCTGGCGGAGCAGACAGGCTACAAGCTGCCGGAGAGCGGACCGGAGACAGCCGGGCAGCGCCGGGACCGGGACATAAGGGGGCAGCTGCTGGAGATCAACAAGACGGCGGCCATGTACTTTTATGCGGCACTGAAGTCGCCGCAGGGAGAGATTGGACTTCGTTACTTTAAGGGCCGCGAGCTCAGGGATGAAACCATTACCCACTGGGGGCTTGGTTATGCCGATCAGAGTCGGGACGGACTGTATCAGCATCTCCGGAAAAAGGGATTTTCGGATGCGCTTCTGCGGGAGAGCGGCCTTGTCACCTTTTCGGAGCGCGGCGTGTATGACAAGTTTTTTAACCGGGACATGTTCCCGATTATGGATGCCAACAACCGCGTCATCGGCTTTGGCGGGCGTGTGCTGGGAGATGGTGAGCCCAAGTACCTGAATTCGCCGGAGACAAAGCTTTTTGACAAATCCCGGAATCTTTTCGGAATGAACTTTGCCAGGAAATCCCGGAAAAGCTATATGATCCTCTGCGAGGGATATATGGATGTTATCTCCATGCATCAGGCGGGCTTCACCAATGCGGTGGCGTCTCTGGGTACCTCGCTGACGGAGCAGCAGGCGCAGCTCCTGAAGCGTTATGTGAGCGATGTGCTGCTGACCTATGACTCGGACGGCGCCGGCGTGAAGGCGGCCAGACGGGCGATCCCGATCCTGAAGGCCGCCGGCATCGAGGCCAAAGTCATCAATATGAAGCCGTATAAGGATCCGGACGAATTTATCAAGGCGCTGGGCAAGGACAGCTTCCAGGAGCGGATTGACAATGCGAAGAATGCATTTCTCTGGGAAGTGGATGTAAAGAAGCAGGAGTTTGATCTGCAGGATCCGGCGGGACAGACAGCTTTTGCGGACGAAACGGCTTCTATGCTGGCAGAACGCTTTGCGGAGCCGCTGGAGCGGGACAATTACATCAAAGCGGTGTCACGGGAGCAGATGATTGACTATGACGCGCTGCGGCAGCTGGTGATTCGGAAGCTGGAGCGGCTGCGCTCGCCGTTTCAGAAAAAGACCTATCAGCAGACAAGCTTTTTTGAACGGAATGATGCGGGTGCGCGAAGCGCACAGAGAACGCGAAAGGCGCCGGAAACGGCCGTGCAGAAGTCGGAACGGCAGCTCATTACGTGGCTCTCGGAAAAGCCGGAGATTATCCCGCTGGTAAAGCGGCATATTCGCGAGGAGGACATTTCTGATGCGGTCTGCCGGCGGGTGCTCACGATGGTGTATGCACAGCAGCCGGTGAATCAGATTCTGGACAGCTTCCGGGAGGATGAGGAAGGCTATCGGAGGGTGGTGGCCATGTTCAACGGAAATCTGCTGCCGGACGACATTGATGAATATGACTTCAAGCGCGGACTCGAAGACATTATCCGGAATATCCGGCTGCAGGCGGTGAACGAGAAAATTGAAGCGGAGACGGACGGCCAGAAGCTGACGGCACTTTTTAAGGAGCAGTCGGAGCTGGAGAACCTGAGATTATAATATGATTAGATTACCAAAAAGACTGGAAAAGATTGTTTCCATGGTGCCGCCCTGCGGTGTGGCGGCAGATATCGGCTGCGACCATGCCTATGTGGCCATTGCGCTGCGGGAAAGCGGCAGAGCGGAGCATGTGCTGGCCTGTGATGTGCGGCCGGGGCCGCTGCAGCAGGCAGAAAAAAACATTGTCCGGGCAGGACTTTCGGACAGCATTGAGACGCGGCTGGGAGACGGACTGCAGCCGGTAAAAGCGGGAGAGGCAGATACGGTAATCATCGCCGGGATGGGCGGCGAACTGATGCTGCGGATTTTGAACGGGCGATATCGGGATTTTCAGCGCTTTATTCTGTCTCCGCAGTCGGATATCGCAAAGGTGCGGGAAACACTGCTGCAGGAAGGCCTTCACATCGAGGAAGAGGCTATGCTTGCGGAGGATGGAAAGTACTATGTGGTCCTGTCCTGCGTACAGGGCGGAAGCGCTTTTGCGGAGGTGCTGAGCTCGCTGGGGGACCGGCAGGTGGCGGCGCTGCCGCGGGAGACGCTCTATGCCTATGGCTGGCAGCTGCTTGCGGGGCGGGATCCGGTGCTGAAGGAATTTCTGCTGCGGGAGAACCGGCGTTACACTGCAATTCTCGAAAAAACAGACAAGGCAGAGCTGCGGCGGGCGTGGGAGCTCTGCCGGAAGGCACTGGAGGTATATGTATGACGATATTACGAGATGTCATTCGGCAGCTGGAGGCGCTGGCACCGCGGGAAGCGGCCTGCGACTGGGACAATCCGGGACTGCTGGTGGGACGTGCAGATAAGGAGATTTCCAGAGTGTTTGTGGCCCTGGATGCTACCGCGGCAGTGGTGGATGAGGCCATCGATGCCGGCGCGGATCTGATTCTTACGCACCATCCGATTCTTTTCCGTCCGATCAAGTGCATCAACGACGAGACGGCCCTCGGCATGAAGCTGATGGATCTTCTGCAAAATGATGCAGCGGTCTATTCCATGCATACGAATTTTGATGCCTGTCCGGGCGGTATGGGTGATCTTGTGTGTGCACAGCTCGGCCTTGAGAATCTGGGACCGATGGAGGCTTCGGCGTATCAGGAGGCAAATGTCTTTGCTTCGGAGGCGCTGAGGGAGGGCCGGCAGGTGAACACGCGCTACGGCATCGGCTTTGTGGCTGAGCTTCCGGAAGCCATGTCTGCCCGGGAGCTGGCGCAGCTCGTGAAGGTGCGCTTTGGGTTGCCCTTTGTGAATTTCTTTGATGCGGGTCTGCCCATCCGGCGCATCGCCTGCTGCCCGGGCTCCGGCAGGGGGGAGATGGAAAATGTGCTGCGCTGCCATGCGGATGCCTTTCTGACCGGCGACATGGGGCATCATGACGGGCTGGATTATGTGGAAGAGGGCATCAGCCTTCTGGATGCCGGACACTACGGGCTGGAGCATGTGTTTGTGCCCGCGGCAGCGGCCTACATGCGAAGACATTTTCCGGAGATTGAAGTGCTGGAGGCGGCGGTTCACTTCCCGATGGAAATGGTTTAGGGAAAGGAGATAGAAAATGCGGATCAGTGTGAATGGCGTGAGTATGGAGCTTCCGGCTGGGGCAAGCTTTTATGACGCGGCAGTCTGCTTTCAGAAGGACTATGATTCTGATATTCTGCTGGCACAGGCCGGGGTGAAGCTCTACGAGCTGCATAAGCGGATTCCGGGTGATATGGAGCTTCGCTTTGTTACGGCAAGGGATGAAATCGGCATCGCGGCTTACCAGAGGTCGGCGATCTTTATGATGCTTAAGGCCTTTTATGAGGTGATGGGCTGCCGGAATGACGTCAGCATTGTGGTGGATTACACGCTGGGCGGCGGGTTCTATTGCTACATGGTGGGTCCGGTGCAGCCGACCGCGGCACTGCTTCGGCAGGTAAAGGAAAGGATGCAGGAATTTACAGCAGCGCAGCTGCCGATTCGCAAGGAGTCGGTGGCGACGGATGAGGCGGTCCGCTTTTTTGAGAAAAACGGCATGCAGGGAAAAGCGCACCTTTTCCATTATCGGATGACCTCGCGCGTGAATCTCTATGCACTGGGAGATTTCAAGAATTATTTTTACGGATTTATGGTGAAGGATACCGGATATATCCGACAGTACGATCTTTTCCCCTATGGCAAGGGCTTTATTCTGCTGCTGCCGACCCTGAAATCGCCGGACAGGCTGCCGGAATTCAAGCCGATGGACAAGCTGTATGAGGTGCAGCGGACGTCTTCGGAATGGGCGCACAGCATTGGCTGCGGCAATATCGCAGCGCTGAATGATCAGATTGCGGCGGGCAATACGGATGAACTGATCCTGATGCAGGAGGCCATTTTTGAGAAGACCGTCGGCAATATCGCGCAGCGGGTGGCGGACGACGGAAAAAAGCTTGTGATGATCGCCGGACCGTCTTCCTCCGGAAAAACTACCTTCAGCAAGCGTCTGACCATACAGCTGAAGGCCCTGGGGCTGTGCCCGCATGCGATTTCCGTGGACAATTATTTTAAAAACCGCTGTGATACCCCCAGGAACGAGTAGGGAGAATATGATTTCGAGTCCATTGAATGTGTGGATCTTAAGCAGTTCAATGAG
>CAVAXR010000095.1:0-5938 GCA_963592375.1 Oribacterium sp.
GCTGAAGCAGGAGGGCATGAGCGGACAGGAGGCCGGCATGCTCTACGATTACCTCGAGTTTGTGACGAGTCTGGTCTGGAAGAAGGAGGAGCCGAAGGATATCGACCTCGACGAGGCCGAGGACATCCTTGATGAGGATCATTTTGCACTCCGGAAGGTGAAGGACAGAATCATTCAGCAGATTGCGGTCATGAATCTCAAGAAGGCGCAGTCCGGTTCTATCCTGCTCTTTGTGGGTGCACCCGGTACCGGCAAGACCAGTATCGGCAAATCCATTGCCCGGGCCCTCGGCAGAGAGTACGTCCGGGTGAGCCTCGGCGGCGTGCGGGACGAGGCCGATATCCGCGGTCATCGCCGGACCTATCTCGGCGCCATGCCCGGCAGAATCCTGGACGGGATCCAGAAGGCGGGCGTTTCCAATCCGGTCATGGTGCTGGATGAGGTAGATAAGCTGTCCAGCTCCTACAACGGCGATCCGGCCTCTGCACTTCTCGAGGTACTGGATCCGGAGCAGAACAGGACCTTTACCGACCATTACATGAATGTGCCCTATGATCTCTCGGATGTGCTGTTCATCTGCACGGCGAACTCCACCGAGACCATTCCCGGCCCGCTGCTGAACCGGATGGAGGTGATCCAGTTCCAGGGCTATACGCCGACAGAGAAGCTGGAGATCGCGAAGCGGCATCTCATGCCGAAGGCATTGTCCGGCGTGGGGTTAAGCGAGGAAAATGTGCGCGTCTCCGACGAAGCGCTCGAAAGCATTATCTCGGATTACACCCGGGAGGGCGGTGTCCGCGGCCTCAAGAAACGGCTGGATACGCTCTGCCGTATCGCGGCGGTAAATTCTGTGCGCGGCAAGGGCGCAGAGATTCAGGTTGAGAAGTCCATGCTGCGGGAGTATCTCGATATGTCGCCGCTGACGCATCAGCTTGTGAAGGACAGTACGCGCCCCGGTGTGGTGACGGGCCTCGCCTGGACGGCTGTCGGCGGGGAAATTCTCTACATCGAGACGCTCTTCACGAAGGGCGACGGCAAGCTGACCATTACCGGACGGCTCGGTGATGTCATGAAGGAATCGGCGCAGATCGCGGTGAGCCTCGTGAAGTCCATGTATCCGGAGAAGGCAGAGCTTTTCAAGAAGAATGATCTGCATATCCATGTGCCGGACGGCGCGACGCCGAAGGACGGACCCTCCGCCGGCATTACGCTGACGACGGCGCTGGCTTCACTGGTGAAAGATATTGCAGTGACGCCGCGGATCGCCATGACCGGAGAGGTTTCCCTCGAGGGCTATGTGAAGCCCATCGGCGGCCTGCCGGAGAAGCTGATGGCGGCGGAGCGCGCCGGCGTGAAGAAGGTCTTTATTCCGAAGGACAATGCGGATGATCTCCGTGACGTGGCCGAGGAGGTGCGCGCAAAGCTCGAGATCGTGCCGGTGGAGACCGTGCAGGAGGTGCTGGGGTACTGCGGACTGAAGGCAGAATAAGAGAAAAACCAGAATCCGGGCAGGGAATTGCAGACATGCAGCGCAATTCCCTGCCCTTTTTTGCGCTGAAATGGCGGCACACGAATCGAAGATGTATCTGTTGTGTGTCTTTTTCTATGGTATAACATAAATATGATGCTGGGGGAAAACGGTCCTAAGCTGACCTAAGTTACCATTGTTTTGCGGCCTGAGCACAGAACATCATAACTATATCAGATAGATAATTAGTTCTATAGGAGGAATTTACTATGAATTTTGCAGACTTTAAAGAGTTCTGGAAAGAGTTTAAAGAAAAGATGATGGAGAATTATTCTATAAATGTTGTTGACTTTAATACAATGCTGGAAAGAGCGATTTCTGCAGACGAGGAGACAAGCTTTGATGATGCTATGCGGCAAGTCTTTGATAATGATTTGTATACGGTGCTGATGACAGTTGCTGATGCGGTGGTGGACCAAGGATATGACATCAGAAATTCCTGGAAAGACATACGCGAGGAATATTTACAGTTGCTGGCTGAGCACCAGGTTGAAGGAGAGATTAAAGGGGAGATTAAGAGATTTAAGAAATGGCTTAGGGGCAAGGAAAATGTTCAGAATGAACTGAATGAACAAATCAACGCTAATATTGCGGATGATTACGAGTCTCTGCAGAAACAGCTAAAGGAGCTGAAACTGCTGTCTGCTGAGATTGAAAATAAAAACGAACCATATAATCCATACAATTTTGAGTATGATCATGGGAGAAATTTTCTCCAAATAATGACTCAGATAGACAGCAAGATTGCTCCTAATGATACAACCAAAGCTGATAATTACTACAAACAGTTATATGGCCTGGCTAAAAGATATGAAAAGTTAGTCATTCCAGATGATACAAAGGAAGTAATCAGCCGGAAGATTGACTCGGTAAATCAGAAAATCAACACAACGAAAAGCTGGGAAATTGTTGTATCTGCAGAAAAGGAGCATGAAAAGGAAGTCGACAGGCTTGCGACGAAGTTTTATGCTGAATGTGAAAAGCTGGCGAACTACAGCGGTGGAAAGAAGACGGATTTTTTTGATAAGATGAATGAAAGCTTAAAGAATCTTCAGGTGGCTGCCGGAATGTACACTATGAGTAATCAGAAAATAGATGAAAATAGAGAACGTTATAGGAAGGCACTTACAGGTGCTTTGGAGGAAACCCAACGTTATATTGAGCATAAAAAGAAGCAGTGGCTGCCGGGTAGAACCGGAAGCAAAAGATTAAAGGAGGCGGGAAAGATTTTCGATATTCTAACAGCAATGTCGGATGAGCTTGCTGAATACACAAAGGCTTCAAAAAACAAGGAAGAAAAGAATAAGAAAATGGAAGGGGAAATGAAGGCACAGGATGCCGATAGAAGCGGCAGAGTGCCGATCGGCAGAAAAGGACTCGAGAAAGCTGTGACGGGCAAGACTGAAGATGCCGAAAAATCAGGCTGGGTTGTAGTAAGCAATAAGAGCAAAGAACTGCAATTGTGATTTGCGGATGGGATTGACCTGAGTGGGGTGCGCGTGAGCTTGGCTCACGGACCCCACTCATAATTTTTGCTTAAATGTAGTTTTGAAAACTACTTGACAAGGAGAATGAAAGCTAATAATATGGTAGATATGAAAAGTATAAAAAAATTGAAGTAAATGATGCGGCGCGAAATGGGAAAGAATTACGAAAATTTCCAAATAACCGTATTCGGAAATGGAGAGCGCAATGGCTGAACAGTCTGTATTGAAAATTCACGGAAGGGAGCTGACGATCCCGCTGATTCAGGGCGGGATGGGCGTCGGCGTATCGCTGGAGCGCCTCGCTGGCGCGGTAGCTTCTGCCGGCGCCATGGGCTGCATAAGTACTGCGGACTGCGGCTATCGGGAGGCGGACTTTGACCGCGCACCGGAGGAAGCGAATCTCCGGGCGCTGCGGGAGGAGATCCGGCAGGCCCGGGAAATTTCCGGCGGCAGAGGACTCGTTGCCATCAATGCGATGGTGGCTGCCCGGCAGTATGCGGATGCCGTCCGGACGGCGGTGGACTGCGGCATCGATGCCGTGATCTCCGGCGCGGGCCTGCCGCTGGCGCTTCCGGAGTATGTGCCTGCAGGTGCGGCGCTGATCGCGCCCATTGTGTCGAGCGGACGCGCGGCCGGACTCATCGCAAGGGTCTGGAAGCAGAAGTACAATCGCATTCCGGATTTCGTGGTGATCGAGGGCGCAGAGGCCGGCGGGCACCTCGGCTTTAAGGAAAAGCAGCTGCTGGAGGGAAAATGTCAGTCTCTTCCGGAAATTCTTGCAGACGTCAAGGCGGTGCTGAAGCCCTATGAAGAGGAAGCGGGCCGCGGGATCCCGGTGTTCTGCGCCGGCGGCATCTGGGATCGGGACGACATTGCGGAGATCATGGCCGCCGGCGCGTCCGGTGTACAGCTGGCGACCCGCTTCATTGCAACCGAAGAGTGCGATGCCTCCCCGGGCTACAAGGAGGTGCTGCTGCAGGCGGCCGCCGGGGACGTGGAAATCATCCATAGCCCCGTAGGCATGCCGGGGCGTGCGGTGCGGACGCCGCTCATTGAACGGCTCGCGCGGGACGGACGGATTCCGCCAAGGCACTGCAGCCGCTGCATCGTGAGCTGCGAGCCGTCGAGCGTGCCCTACTGCATTACCCATGCGCTCATCGAGGCGGTGAAGGGAAACCCGGAGGAGGGACTCTTCTTCACCGGCGCCAATGTCAGCCGGCTTCGGGAAATGACGACTGTTCCTGCGCTGCTGCGGGAGCTTGGATTTTCGCCGGCGGAATAGAGCTGAAGATAGAAAAAGGTATATAAAGAGAGGAGTTGGATGTATGAATATTCGTGTGAAGGATCCTGGCAGCTTTCTGACCCACTACATAGCGATGCTGGCTTCCATGATTGCCATGGTGCCGCTGCTCTGCCGTGCGGCGCTGCATCCGACGGCAGGACGCTTTGCCGCATTTTTGTTTTTCGGCATCAGCTTCGTGCTGCTCTACGGCGCGAGTGCCGCCTACCATTTCTTCGACATTTCACCACGGGTGAACCGGGTACTGCGGCGGGTGGACCATATGATGATCTTTGTGATGATCATGGGAAGCTATACGCCGGTCTGCCTTGTGGCGCTGGGAAATCGCACGGGAAATATTCTGCTGCTGGCGGTCTACGGCATTTCCGTGCTGGGCATGCTGATGAATCTTCTGTGGATCGGCTGTCCCAAGTGGCTGTCCTCCGCCATCTACATCGCGCTCGGCTGGGTCTGTCTCTTTTCCATCAGCCGGATTCACAGTGTTATGAATACAGCGGAGTTTGCACTGCTGGTGGCCGGCGGCGTGATCTACACCCTCGGCGGCATCATCTATGCGCTGAAGCTGCCGCTCCTGCAGCGGACACACCGATATTTCGGAAATCATGAGATTTTTCACCTCTTTGTGATGGCAGGCTCGGCCTGTCACTATGCGATGATGCTGATGATGGCGGGCTGACCGCTGATGGGGGGCCGTACTGGCCCTCTTTTTTTGATGGATTCTTTTGATGAAAAGGGATTCGAACAAAGTGGTGACGTTTTCGGAGAGAGGATTGAGGGCCTGTGGATTAGACGCTTCCTTCCTTTTGCGGGCGGGGGGACATGCCGCCTTGACAGTCCACCTGGATGGCTGTAATATGTTTCCGACATTGAACGGACAAGACGTTTAAAATTGTGCAATATTCGGATAAAAATAAGAGAACATCGCGGAATATTACAGGAATACATATTATGGAAGAAAATCGGGACGGGCAGAGCGGAAAAATATACGGCTTTTCCTATCTGCGGGTACTGGCAACCATCGCCGTGCTTTCGCTGCATACACTCTATGTGGCATTTACACTTCATCAGGGAGAGCTGCCGCGCACAGCGTCTATTGTGACGATGTCGGCAGTCAATATCTGCATGGCGGCAGCGCCGTGCTTTATTATGGTGAGCGGCGCACTGCTGCTGGATCCGGCCCATGCACTGACGACCGGGAAGCTGAAGGGCTACATCCGGCGTGTCGTGCTGGCGCTCCTTTTCTGCAGTGTTCTCTTCTGGCTGTTTGACAGTCTGATGGACGGCAGCGGACTCAGTCCGACCGGCTTTCTGGCGGCGTCAAAGGAGCTTCTGACCGGCAGCGGCTGGTCGCATCTCTGGTATCTCTACATGCTCCTCGCGCTCTATCTCCTGCTGCCGTTCTACCGGCTCATCGTGCGGGAGAGCACGGACGCGATGCTGCGCTATCTTCTGCTTCTGTGCTTCGGCTTCCTGTCTCTGCTGCCGCTTCTTCGCATTGCGGGCATGAATGCCGGCTTCTATATCAACATTTCCACCGTCTATCCGTTTTATTTTTATCTTGGCTATGCCCTTCACAGCGGACGGCTGGGGCATATCGGGAAAATGCCGGCGCTTCTGCTGCTG
>CAVAXR010000096.1:0-5936 GCA_963592375.1 Oribacterium sp.
CTGCCGGAGATTACCTACTGGCTGATGGGCAGCTTCACCAGTGCAAGCTATCAGAAGATCCTGATCGGCTGCCCGCTCATCGTTGCGGGGGTCGCCATCATTTACCTGCTGCGCTGGCGGCTGAACATTCTGTCGCTCAGCGAGGACGAGGCGCGGGCCAGCGGCATTGACCTTCGGAAGACGCGGATGCTCTTTATCGTGGCAGCAACGCTGATCACGGCGTCGGCGGTTTCCATGTGCGGACAGGTTGGCTGGATTGGTTTGCTGATTCCGCACTGTGCGCGAATGCTGGTCGGCAGCAACAACCGTTATGTGGTGCCGGTGAGCCTGAGCCTTGGTGCGAGCTTCATGATCGTGATCGACACGCTGTCCCGCACCATCAGCGTCATCGAGCTGCCCCTGTCCATACTGACCGCCATCATTGGTGCGCCGGTATTCATTTCACTACTTAACAAGACAAGGAGCACGCTGCGATGATACTGGAGGTACAGAAGGGCTGCTTCGGCTATGCCGGGCAGCAGACCATATTGAAGGACATTGACCTCGCGCTGGAGGAAGGACACATTCTTGCAATTCTCGGGCCGAACGGCATCGGAAAGACCACGCTTCTCAAGTGTATGGTGGGGCTCCTGCCCTGGCAGAGCGGTCGCAGTCTTTTATATGGAAAGGATATTCACGGGATGAAGCCGAAGGAGGTTTGGAGCAGCATCTCCTACATTCCGCAGTCCCACGGCTTCGCCTTCTCCTATACGGGGCTGGAAATGGTCATGTTGGGACGCAGCGCCCACATGGGACTGTTCCAGCAGCCCGGCCGGGAGGAGCTGGAAATGGCAGAGGCCATGATGGAGCGGGTCGGCATCACCCATCTCGCCGAAAAGGACTGCAACCGCATGAGCGGCGGCGAGCTGCAGATGGTGCTGATCGCCCGGGCGCTGATCAACGATCCGAAGCTGATCATTCTCGATGAGCCGGAGACCGGACTGGATTTTCACAACCAGATTCTGGTGCTGAACATGATTCAGCGGCTGGCGCACGAGGAGGGCATCAGCGCCATTATGAACACCCACTATCCCACCAACGCCATGAGCGTGGCGGATGAGGCCCTGATGATGAACCGGAAGGGCGAATTCTTCTATGGACCGGCCCGGGAGGTGCTGACGGAGAAGCGAATATCCTACTCCTTTGACGTGAGGGTAGTGGTCAATGAGTTTAGATATGAGGGCCGGGAGGTACGGAGCATCGTACCGGTGGCCCTGACGGAGGGAGAGGGAATCCTATGAAAAGCGGACCCTTCAAGGTTTCAGACAGACGGCCGATCCGCCCGGAGATGACGGTTTCCCGTCCGGAGATGGCAGGGGAAAATGTCTTCGTCACCTGGTTCTCACTGGGAGCGGAGACCTCCATCACCCCGGAAACCTATGATGTGCCGGTGTTCTACCTCGGCGGCGAGGGCAGCACGACCTTTCTGCTGGGAGAGGAAGGACAGCGGGTTTCGCTGAACCCGGGAGAGCTGCTTTATGCACCGGCAGGCACACTCTGCGGCACGGAAACGGCAGTCGGCAGCATTTACACAGAATTGATTATCAGAGAGGAGATACAAATGAACAAGGTTGTTAAGTCAGGAGAAGCCATTACACTGAAGAATCTGATTTCCTATGAGGAGGGCAGCATCGCAAATCTGGATATCGTGCATACAGACGATATGAAGTTCGTGCTGATGGCCTTCGATGAGGGAACCGGCCTCACACCGCACCGCGCACCGGGAAATGCCATCCTGACCGCACTGGAGGGCAAGGCCATCATCGGCTACGAGGGCGTGGACTACGAGCTCAATGCCGGCGAGTGCTTCCGCTTCGATAAGAACGGACTGCACAGTGTGACCCCGCAGGGCAAGTTCAAGATGAGCCTGCTGCTGGTATTGGAGTGAAGAAGTTTGCATCAGGCAAACTTCGTAACGATATGACATGCAGGGTTTGCTCCGACAAATAAAGCAGAGAAAGCTGAAAGTCGGCGGAGCAAAACTGCATGCTTGCGAAGCAAGTTCATCGAGAGCTACGAGCTCGAGATGAATCTGTGAAGAAGTTTGCATCAGGCAAACTTCGTAACGATATGACATGCAGGGTTTGCTCCGACAAATAAAGCAGAGAAAGCTGAAAGTCGGCGGAGCAAAACTGCATGCTTGCGAAGCAAGTTCGCTGAGAGCTACGAGCTCGAAGCGAATCCGTAAAGAGGCACCCGAGAAATAAAAAGGAAGCACCTGCCGTTTGGCAGGTGCTTCCTTTTGCTTTCTGTCAACAGTAATACAGGAACGACCGTAAGCGGCTCCAGGCGGCTTCGTCCCAGTCGTTGTCGAGGCTCAGCTGGAAGAGCGGCGCCTGACAGGCCTCGCGGAGGCCACGCATGTCGAGAATCATGGCAGTGTTCTCGTAGCGAGGCGCGAGGGTCAGCACGGCTGAGACCCTGTGGGACAGCTCGACGGCCTTCGCATAGCGATAGCGTCCGCTGGCGCCTGCGAAGCGGGGCAGTGCCCGGTCGGCGGTGCGGAACAGACCGGCGAAGTCCTCGGAGAAGGCACTGCGGCTGCCGAGGGCGGCATTGATACGCTCCAGACCTGCGGCGGATTCCTGCAGCCAGGCAGCTGTATCGGCGGCTTCTTCGGCATTGTCCTGCCAGAGGAAGAGCAGCAGCTCGGACAGCGGCGCGCGGAGCAGCTGATTTCCTTCTGCCTCCAGTGCGGAAAGAACATCGCTGTTAAGCTCGGTGAGACAGAGCGGCGTACCGACACAGGCGAGACGGCGAGCGTCGTTTGCCGCCGCCGCACCGATTTCCCGCGCGATGGCCTCCAGTGCCGCCCAGTCGGGAATGTCCTGCAGCTTCTCCGTCAGTGCGCTGCGCATCTCTGCGGGTGCGGCATAGACGAGGTCTCCGGACAGAAGGGCGCGGAGCAGAGCATCCCGATCCATAGCGGTTTCCGGGAGACGCTCCAGCATGGGAGAAACGATCGCCGCATTCTGCACACCACGGCGCTCCAGCACGGCGCGGATAACCCGGGCATAGAGACCGTCGGCCTCGGCGCCCTCGGACTGCGGAAGCAGGAACTGTGCCGGTGCAGAATTGCCGGCGCGTTCTTCAAGTACGGCACCAAGCAGTGCGGGGAAGGGAAGATATTCCTTGGCGCTGGTTTCCGCGCGGCCCCGCTGCAGTGCGCTCTCGCCGAAGGGCAGCAGCCGCGCGTCCATTCCCTGCTGCCGGAAATAGGACAGGAGGAAGGGGCTGCAGGCACCGAGGGACGGCAGATACAGCGGCATTTCCGTGCTTGCCCTCCGGGGCAGCGGACAGCTGCGGATCTTTACGCCGGTGAGTGAGAAATCCTCCGGCAGCTTCACCGTCGGCCGGTGAGACAGACTGTTCAGGAAGGCCTCGATCCGGGTGATCACGCCGACATTGGAGAAATGCTCATCCACCTCGATCTGCAGATACGGCTTGTCGCCCATTTCCTGCCGGAAAAGCTGGGAGAGCATAGTATCCGGGCCGCAGCCGTGGTTTGTGAGGTAAACGGCATAGAGGTTCGGATGGTGCGCGATCAGCTTGGCGCCGGACAGAATGTGCTGCCCGAAGGGATAGTACAGATTGTCGTACTCCGGTGAGATGTCGAGATCGTGTCCCGGCAGGTGGCTGAGGGTCAGCACCTTATAGCCGCGGGCGAGCAGCAGCTCCGGGATGCCCATGTTCAGAATGGGATCGGAGACACCGTAGTTCCGCGTGATCAGCACCAGCACTTTATCGTCCTTTTTGAGGCCCGCCAGCATTTCCCTGCCCTGCTTCTCGACAGCGGCGGTATGCTGCCGCACTGCCATGGAGCCCTTGAGGAGCGCCGCGGCGCAGAGCGGCTTCGGGATGCCGAGGATTTTGCCGAGGCCGACCATTGCCCCGGCCATGGCCTCCTTGCCGAAGTCGAGGTCGAAGACCGGATTCAGCAGGGTAATGCCTTTTTCCTCGATTTTCAGGGCCTTTGCGATGGATGCTGCTGCCGTCTGCATGTAGACACAGCCGTAATTGTGCTTCACCCGGCTGGTTTCGTGCCGCATGGTATGGATGCTCGGCATGAAAATGTAGTCGACCTTCTGGTCAATGAGCTGCTGCATGTGTCCGTAAATGAGCTTCACCGGATAGCAGGTCTCGCCCTGGGCCGTGAGCTGGGAGAGCCGGATGGTTTCCTCGCTGGTGGGCTCCGTCAGCAGAACATTATAGCCAAGTGCGGAGAAGAAAGCATTTGCCATAGGGAAAAACTTATGGATCATGAGACAGAAGGGCACGCCTACGGTCTTCTTGCCCGGATCACGCTTACCGGTATAACCGGCGAGCAGCAGCTTGTTGGCCTGCTGATAGAAGGCAGTGTTCTGCTGAATCTCCTGCGCCCGGGCTGCATTTTCCGCAAGGGCCGGTCCATCGAAGCCCACAAAGCGGCTTTCGCCGTCCCCCACGGCCTCCTGCGCGAGGCGTGCGACGCCGAAGGCCCCGCTGATGGGGAAGCAGGGATTTACCTGCAGCCGGTCACCGAAGGCGGAACGGAAGGCCGCTACAATGCCCGGATTGTAGGCCACGCCGCCCTGCAGCACGATATGCTGACCGACGGGATGGGAGCCGACAACCTTGTGGAGGTAGTTCCGGACGATGGAATGGCAGAGCCCTGCCGCGATGTCCGCCCGGGAAACGCCCTCGGCGGCAGCGGAAGCAATCGCGGTTTCGATGAAGACGGTGCAGCGCTCGCCGAGCACCGCCGGGTTTTCGGCGGAGAGTGCCAGTTCGCCGAATTCAGACAGGGGGATGCCCATGCGGATGGCCTGCTCTTCCACGAAGGAGCCGGTGCCGGCGGCACAGATCTTGTTCATCTGGAAATCCACGACCTCGCCGTCCCGGAGGCTGATGTACTTGCTGTCCTGACCGCCGATCTCGAAGACCGTGTCGGCCGCAGGCACATGAAAGGCGGCGCCTCTGGCCTGGGCGGTGATCTCATCCCGCACGGCATCCGCACCGATGCGCTTGCCGATGCGTTCCCTGCCGGAGCCGGTCACACCCACCGCCGCAAAGCGGAGCTTTCCGAATCTCCGGTAAATGCTGTCGAGTCCCTTGCGCACGGCACCCTCCGGATCCCCGGCTGTCCGCAGGTACTGAAAGTCCAGCAGTCGGCCATCCTTATCAATGAGAACGAGGTCGGTGCTCGTCGAGCCTATATCTATCCCCAACATCGGGGCACAGTCACAGGCAGCCATATTTGTCCACAAGGCCTCCGGATCCTTCAGGCTGAAATTCTCCGGCAGGCTGAGCTTCGGCAGTCCGCTCTTCCGTGGCCGTGCCGCAAGATGCCCGAGAATCTCCAGCAGCTGCGCGCGTGTGAACCGGCCCTCTGCCTTCAGGGCTGCGCCATAGGCTGCCTCGAAGCGGGCCAGCGCCGGAATGATGAGCTCGTCCTCCGACAGTCCGAAAACCTCACGGATCGCGCGGGTCACACCGTCGTTTAAGGTGACACCGCCGCAGAACAGGAGCGGCCTTTCAATCGGCAGCTGCCGCACGATGGTGGCCTTGTAGTTCCGAATCATGGCGTAGCAGAGCCCCAGCAGGATGTCGGGCGTGGTGCTGCCCTCCTGCTGCCGGTGGATAATGTCGGTTTTCGCGAAGACGGCGCAGCGGCCCGACAGACGGGGAATGCTTTTGGCTTCGGCCACGAGCCGGGAGTAGTCCTCGAGCCGGCAGCCCACCCGGGACATCTGGTCCTCGAAGAAGGAGCCGGTGCCGCCGGCACAGTGCTCATTGACCGCAAACTGCGGCGCCTTGTCCTGAAGACCTGTGATGAAGCGCGCCCCCTGGCTTCCGATTTCAATGACAGAGCCGACATTCGGACAAAGTGCACGCGCACCCTCTGCAATGGCAGGGAT
>CAVAXR010000097.1:0-5935 GCA_963592375.1 Oribacterium sp.
GTGCAGGATAGGACGGCCTTTTTTGAATGCATGCTTGTCAGGCACCGGCTTTTGAACTATACTTTGGAAAACTTTGGCTTTCCGCGGTGCTGATTCAGCGGCGCAGAAGACATTACACCCCCAAGGAGGAGCTATGAAAAAGGCAATTATCACGGTTGTTGGCAAGGATTCAGTGGGCATCATTGCGAAGGTATGTACCTTTCTCTCAGAAAAAAATGTGAATATTCTGGATATTTCGCAGACCATCACAGGCGGTTACTTCAATATGATGATGATTGTGGATGTATCCAGAGCCGGCGGAGATACAGAGGATGTGGCTTCTCAGCTGGAGAAGCTCGGGCAGGAAATCGGCGTGGTGATCAAGCTGCAGCTGGAAGAAATTTTCACCATGATGCATCGAATCTGAGCGGAGGCGGGAAGTATGGCAGGATTAGACATTAACTCCTTAGAGGTTATCGAAACCAACAATATGATTGAGCACAACAATCTGGATGTGCGTACAATCACCATGGGCATCAGTCTGCTGGACTGCAGCGCCCGGGATGTGGATACCTTCTGCAGCAACATTTACGAGAAGATCACAAGGCTTGCTAAGGATCTGGTTCCCACCGGCGAGAAGATCTCCAGAGAATACGGTGTGCCGATCGTCAATAAACGGATCTCGGTGACGCCCATTGCCATTGCCGGTGCCGGTGCCTGCCGGACGGTGGATGATTTTGTGAAGGTGGCGCATACGCTGGATAAGGCGGCAGCGGCCGTCGGGGTCAACTTTCTGGGCGGCTTTTCGGCGCTTTGTCAGAAGGGCATGACTACAGCGGATGAATTGCTGATCCGTTCTCTTCCCAGGGCACTGGCAGAGACGGAAATTGTCTGTGCATCTGTGAATCTGGCATCCACAAAGACCGGCATTAATATGGATGCGGTGCGTCTTCTGGGTGAGGTGATCAAGGAGGCTGCCTATCTCACAAGAGATACGGATTCCAGCGCCTGCTCGAAGCTCGTGGTATTCTGCAATGCGCCGGACGACAATCCGTTTATGGCAGGCGCTTTCCACGGCGTTTCCGAGGCGGACTGCATTTTAAATGTCGGCGTTTCCGGTCCCGGTGTGGTGCGCGATGCTTTGAAGCATGCGGCGGGCATGAACTTTGAGGAGCTGTCGGAGACCATTAAGAAGACCGCATTTAAGATCACGAGAGTGGGACAGCTGGTGGCAAAGGAGGCTTCACGGCTTCTGAATGTACCGTTCGGCATCATCGATCTGTCGCTGGCACCGACGCCGGCTATCGGGGATTCCGTGGCGGATATTCTGGAAGCCATGGGACTGGAGAGAGCCGGTGCGCCGGGAACGACGGCAGCCCTGGCGATGCTGAATGACCAGGTGAAGAAGGGCGGCATCATGGCGTCCAGCTCCGTCGGCGGTCTGTCCGGCGCCTTCATTCCGGTGTCGGAGGACCAGGGAATGATCAATGCGGTAGAGGACGGTGCGCTGACCATTGAAAAGCTGGAAGCCATGACCTGTGTATGCTCTGTAGGACTCGATATGATCGCGATTCCCGGAGATACCTCTGCGGCTACGATTTCCGGCATGATCGCCGATGAGGCAGCCCTTGGCATGGTCAACCAGAAAACAACCGCTGTTCGTGTGATTCCGGCCTATGGCAAGAGGGAAGGCGATACGGTGGACTTCGGCGGCCTGCTGGGACATGCACCGGTGATGAAGATCAATACCTTCTCCTGTGAGCGATTTGTGAAGCGGACGGGACGCATTCCTGCGCCGATTCATTCCTTCAAGAATTAAGGAAATTCATGTATCAAGAAAAGAAAGTCGTCGGCATTGTGGCCGAATTCAACCCCTTCCATGAGGGACATGCCTACCTGCTTCAGGAGGCAAGAAACCGCTTTGGTGCGGAATACGTGGTCATTGTGATGTCCGGGGATTTTGTGCAGCGCGGAGAACCTGCGATTGTATCCAAATATGACCGGACGCGCGATGCCCTGACAAACGGCGCGGATCTGGTGCTGCAGCTGCCGGTTATGTTTTCAACGGCGGCGGCAGAGGATTTTGCTTCCGGCGGTGTGGCTCTGCTCGCACGAACCGGTATCTGTGACACTTTGCTCTTCGGATCCGAGAGCGGAAATCTGCAGGAGCTGCGGAAGGCGGCCGGATTTCTTGCAGAGGAAGCAGAGCTCAGCAGGGAGGAGGCCGATGCGGTGCTGGCGCGGTTCCGGAATCTTTTAAAGGAACGGCTGTCGCAGGGGCAGAGTTTCCCGAAAGCACGGGCTTCGGCACTGGGAGAGGCCCTGGGGCTTCCGGCGGATTTTTCGTCAAATGATGTGCTGGGAATCGAGTATCTGAAGGCAATATTCCGGCAGCATGCGGAATTTGAACCGGCGGTGCTGCAGCGGGATATGCATCTGAAGAGTGCGCACAGGATCCGGGAAGAAATACTGGCCTCTGAGGACCGTTACGGAGTGCTGAAAGCGGATGATTTTTCGGACATGCTGTCCTATCAGCTGACGCGGCTGCATTTTGAGGATGCTGAGCTCAGTGCCTTTCAGGATGTGTCCGAGGACCTGGCGCAGTCGCTGTCCAGGCAGAGATGGCAGAATCTGCGGTTTACGGAACGGATCAACGAGCTGAAGAGCAAAAATCTGACCTATGCGCGGATCAGCCGGGCACTTCTTCACATACTTCTGAACATACGGAAATCGGATGTCGAAAAGGAAAAGCGCGGAGGCTACATCCGGTATCTGCGGGTACTGGGGGTATCGGAAAACGGAAGGGAGCTGCTGTCGGCGCTGCCGGAGCCGCTTGTGGTTTCGCCGGCACAGGCACTGAAGCGGAATCCGGAGCTGATGTCGAATGCAGCCTTTCGGGGAGATCTCTTTGCGGCAGAACTCTATCAGCAGCTTTCTGTGGAATCTCACAACGATTTCACGGAAAAGCTGATTGTTTTATGACACGGATTTGGCTATAATGTATAGGTGACCGGGAAGGCCGCGGCTTGCATTGAAAAAGATGCATGAAATCATTTGTGCACTGTATTGCGGCTTGAATGGAATCGAGTATAATACTTTTTGTCATGAAGTATTGTATACAAACCTTGGCGGCATTCCGCTGAGGATCAATATTCTTTTTAATGAGAGGAGAAACACCAATGGCATTTATTGACAAGATCAAGGAAAGAGCAAGATCAAACAAGAAGACAATCGTTCTTCCGGAGTCAATGGACAAGAGAACCTATGAGGCTGCTGAGAAGATTCTGAAGGAGGATATCGCGAATATCGTGATCATCGGTACTCCGGAGGAAATCGAGAAGTACGGCCAGGGCTACGACATTTCCGGTGCCACCATTGTGGATCCGTTCAACGATCCGAACAAGCAGAAGTACATCGACAAGTTCGTTGAGCTGAGAGCAAAGAAGGGTGTTACTCCCGAGCAGGCACAGGAGCAGATGGAAAAGGATTACATGTACTATGCATGCCTTATGTGCAAGTGCGGTGATGCAGACGGCGCTGTATCCGGTGCATGCCATTCTACCGGCAACACCATCAGACCGGCTCTGCAGCTCCTGAAGACAAAGCCGGGCATCAGCTCTGTATCCGGTTTCTTCCTGATGGAGGTTGCGGATTGTGAGTATGGCGAGAACGGACTGTTCGTATTCGCTGACTGTGCAGTAAATACTGATTTTGACTCCAACAAGCTGGCTGAGATCGCAGGTCTGTCTGCAGAGAGCTTCAAGATGCTGGTTGGCGCTGAGCCGAAGGTGGCAATGCTTTCTTATTCCTCCAAGGGTTCCGCAAAGCATGATGACGTTACCAAGGTCGCTGATGCCGTAAAGATCGCACACGAGAAGTTCCCTGAGCTGGCTCTGGATGGTGAGCTGCAGCTGGATGCCGCTCTGGTTCCGTCTGTCGGCGAGTCCAAGGCACCGGGAAGCCCTGTTGCCGGACATGCAAACACACTGGTATTCCCGTCTCTTGAGGCAGGAAACATTGGCTATAAGCTGGTACAGAGACTGGCAAAGGCCGGCGCTTACGGCCCTGTTCTGCAGGGTCTGTCCATGCCGGTAAACGATCTGTCCAGAGGCTGCTTCGCAGACGATATCGTAGGCGTTGTTGCCATCACAGCAGTACAGGCACAGCAGAACGGCTGATGATCGGATGATTTACATTTCGACGGGACGGCTTCAACCCCGTCCCGCTGATGAATAGCCCCGCACAAACTGCGGGGCCTTTCCATGAAAACTATAATTTAAGGAGATATAAGGAAATGAAAATTCTGGTTGTAAACTGCGGCTCTTCTTCTCTGAAGTATCAGCTCATCGACATGGAGAACGAAGAGGTTCTGGCAAAGGGACTGGTAGAGAGAATCGGCATCGACGGCAGCAAGATCACACATAAGGCACCTGGCCAGGCGGATTTCGTTCTGGAGACAGCCGTTCCGGATCATTCTGTTGCGGTTAAGCTGGTATTTGACGCGCTTACCGATGCAGAGCATGGTGTGGTTGCATCCGTTGATGAGATCGGTGCCATCGGACATCGTGTTCTTCATGCAGGTACGCAGATCACAGAGTCCTGCATCGTGGATGAGCGTGTGAAGGAAATTGTACGTTCCTGCTTCGATCTCGGCCCTCTGCACAATCCGGCAAACCTGATGGGTATCGAGGCCTGCGAGAAGGTTGTTCCCGGCAAGAAGAATGTAGCAGTGTTTGATACCACCTTCGGCATGACGCTTCCGGAGAAGGCTTATTACTACGCTATCCCGACAGAGTATTATGAGAAGTACAGCATCCGTCGCTACGGCTTCCACGGAACCTCTCACGGCTTTGTTTCCAAGGAGACGATCCGCTTCGGCAACCTGGATCCGGAGAAGGCAAAGGTTATCGTTTGCCACCTGGGCAACGGTGCTTCCATCTCTGCTTCCATCGGCGGCAAGGGTGTAGATACCTCTATGGGTCTGACACCGCTTGAGGGTCTCATCATGGGCACACGTTCCGGTGATATCGATCCTGCAGCTGTGCAGTTCATCTGCAACCACGAGAACAAGACCGTGGACGAGGTTCTGAATATTCTGAACAAGAAGTCCGGTATCCTGGGCATGTCCGGTG
Source organism: Oribacterium sp. (assembly GCA_963592375.1). Taxonomy (GTDB): domain Bacteria; phylum Bacillota; class Clostridia; order Lachnospirales; family Lachnospiraceae; genus Oribacterium. Next base: position 5,112 of record CAVAXR010000097.1, read on the forward strand.
TTTCTTCCGACTTCCGTGATGTTGAGAAGGCAGCAGAGGAAGGCAACCACATGGCAGCAGTAGCGCTGGAGGCTTTCCGCTACAGAGTGGCAAAGTACATCGGCTCCTATGTGGCAGCCATGAACGGTGTAGATGCCATCGCGTTCACAGCCGGCGTTGGTGAGAACGACAAGAAGACCAGAAAGCTGATCGTTGAAGAGTACCTTGGCTTCCTTGGCGCAAAGATCGATGATGAGAGAAATGATGTGCGCGGCGAGGAGAGACTGATCTCTGCTGATGATTCCAAGGTGAAGATCTTCCTGATCCCGACCAACGAGGAGCTTGCCATTGCAAGAGACACTCTGAGACTGGTTGAGGGATAAATATTTCAGAAAGTGCTTGCATTTCATAGGGAAATGTAGTATTGTTTACCGAGTGCGCAGCATGTAACTGCTTTGCGCACTCTGAAATAAAAAATTTAACCGTTTGGATATAAGGCCCGGTATGACGAAGGAGGTGTAGATATGTCAATTTGTCCTAAGAATAAATCTTCTAAGGCACATAGAGATAGCAGAAGAGCTAACTGGAAGATGGGTGCTATGAACCTGGTAAAGTGTTCCAAGTGTGGTGCGCTTGTTATGCCTCACAGAGTCTGCAAGGCATGTGGATCTTACAATAAGCGTGAGATCGTTAAGGTTGAGGACTAATCCTTAAACTGGAAGAACAAAAACAATGATCCGGGGATCATGCAAGCCTGGCTTGCTGGACCCCGGATTTTTTGTAATTGTTTAGCACCACCAGAAAAATCCATAAAATGCGGAGCAGAGCTTGCTCGGCGAAGCTTT
>CAVAXR010000098.1:0-5931 GCA_963592375.1 Oribacterium sp.
ATCGTGTGCAGGGGTTCCGCTCCGTCTGTGAACGGCGCGGCATTCCGTATTACGAAATCGATCCGAGCGTTCGGGAGTACGAAAATCTGGAATATGAGAGTCTGCTGGAAAAATCTCTGAAGCAGTTTCCGGAGACGGACGGTGTGTTCGCTTCCAGCGATGTGATCGCAGCCCAGATGCTGCAGGTTTGCGGAAAGCTGGGAATCAGCGTACCGGAAAAGCTGAAGATAGTTGGCTTTGATGATTCCTATGTGGCGAGCCTGACTACACCAAAGCTGACGACCATTCATCAGCCGATCCGGGAAATGGCGGAGCAGGCGGTACAGCTTCTGAAGGAGGCATCCGAAAAAAAGCTCGTGGCAAAAAAGCGCATGATGCTGCCCGTGCAGCTTGTAAGAAGAGGAACCGTATAAACAGCTGCGATTTACAAAACGTGCTGTGGAATGAACAGGGAGGACAAGGATGAAATCATCAAAAACGGACGAATTCAGCAAGCGTCTGCAGAAAAGAATGGACGAGCTGAAATGGCTCTATATGGAGCTCTATCATGGGCAGGACGATGCTTTTCAGGATCTGACGGGAAGAATGCGGGAGGCCTTTGATCTCAGGTCTGAGAACCTCAAGGTGCTTGACCGAAAGCGGGAGGCAAAGCCGGACTGGTATCTGCAGAATGATCTTGTCGGCATGATGCTGTATACAGATAACTTTGCGGATAATCTGCAGGGAGTGCGGAAGCACCTTGACTATCTCGCCGACAGCAATATCAATTATCTGCATCTGATGCCGCTTCTCGATACCGTGGAGGGCAGGAGTGACGGCGGCTATGCCGTGGCAGATTACCGGAAGGTGCAGCCGAAGCTCGGCACCATGGAGGATCTTGCGGAACTGACAGAGGACTGTCATCAGCGCGGCATCAGCGTGTGCCTTGATTTTGTGATGAATCATACCTCGGAGGATCACGAATGGGCAAAACGCGCCCGGGCAGGAGAAAGAGAATTCCAGAACAGATACTTTTTCTACGACAATTTTGATATTCCGGCACAATTTGAAAAAACCGTGCCGCAGGTATTTCCGAAGACGGCGCCGGGAAACTTCACCTATCTGCCGGAGCTTTGTAAGTTTGTGATGACCAGCTTCTATCCCTATCAGTGGGATCTGAACTACTGGAATCCGATTGTATTTAATGAGATGGCAGACAACCTGCTGTATCTGGCAAACCAGGGCATTGATGTTTTCCGCGTGGATGCCGTGCCCTATATCTGGAAGCAGCTCGGCACCAACTGCCGGAACCTTCCGCAGGTGCACACCATTGTTCGCATGATCCGTCTCATCACAGAGATCGTCTGCCCGGGCGTCCTGCTGCTCGGCGAGGTTGTAATGGAGCCGAAGGAGCTGGCACCCTATTTCGGTACACCGGAAAAGCCGGAATGCCACATGCTTTACAATGCGACGACCATGTGTACGCTCTGGCATACCGTGGCGACCAAAGACATTTCCCTGCTCCGCTACCAGACAGACCAGGTGGTGCGGCTGCCGAAGACCTATGGCTTCCTCAACTATATCCGCTGTCATGACGACATCGGCTGGGGACTTGATTTCAACTACCTGAAGCAGCTCGGCATGGATGAGGTGAGCCACAAGCATTTCCTGAATGAGTTTTATCTGGGGCATCTTCCCTTCAGCAACAGCACGGGAGAGCTTTACAATGCCGATCCGGTGACCGGCGATGCCCGTTTCTGCGCGACCACGGCCTCCATGTGCGGCGTTGAACGCGGCGGCTTCGAGGGCAATCAGGAGAAGGTTGATCTCGGAATCCGTCTGGATCTTATGCTCCATGCTTTTCTGCTGTTCCAGTCCGGTGTTCCCGTGATCTACAGCGGTGATGAGGTCGGTGCGGTGAATGACTGGGGCTACCATCAGGACCCGCTGAAGGCCGAGGATTCCCGTTACATTCATCGCGGAAAGTTTGACTGGAGTCTGACTGATAATATCAAGGTCGAGGGCACGGTACAGAACAGGGTGCACGGCGGGCTGTCCCGGCTGGAGCTCGGCCGTAAGTCGGATACGGTATTTGCCAGCGACGCCGATGTTTATACCATTGAAACGCACAATGCGTCGGTGCTCGGCATGATCCGCATCAAGGGGAAGGAAAGTATGATCGGTCTTTTCAATTTCTCCAATGACGAGCAGTCTGTAGATATCATGGAGTTTAATGACGGCTACCGCGACTTCTTCACGAAGAGCAGGAAGCGCGAGCCGATGCACAAGATGCTGAAGCCCTATGAGTACGTATGGGCGGTGCATAAGGACAGGTAAATGACGGCGGATTAAAAACATATTTGTATTCTATTGGCCAGTGCATTCGTGCACTGGCCTTTCTTACGACAGCCGCGTTTTTAGAGCCTGGCAAAGTGCAGACTGGCAGCCGAGGACCCGATCACGCGGGCCGCTCGCGCTTAGTCCTCGCGTATCGGCACTAAATTCGCACTGCGCTTCGCTTGTGCTCAGTAAGTGCCGACGCTGCGGATGCCCTCGGTGACCGGGCCCCGGCTGCTTGAGAGCAGCAAATCCCTTCGCATATCCGTGCAATCAGGAATCCATGGAAATCAGCTTTTCGATGATTTCGAGACAGATCTCCTCGGGGGTCTTTCCGTCGGTGGCCACCACGATGTCAGCAGCGGCTTCATAGAGCGCCCGGCGCTTTTCCTGGAGTGCAGCAATGTACTCCACCGACATATTCTGATTGAGGATCGGCCGGTCTGTGTTGTCCTTCACACGATTGTATACCGTCTCCGGTCTTGCTGTCAGCAGCACTACCCGGCCATGTGTCTTCATGATCTCTTGATTGTGTTCACGAACCACCACGCCGCCGCCGCAGGACACAATGGTTTGTGAACGCTTCTGAAGCTCCAGCAGGAGCCGGCTTTCCACATCGCGGAAATAATCTTCGCCGTACTCTGCAAAAATCTCCGAAATCGGCATTTTCTGCTGCTCTACGATCAGCTGATCCATCTCCACATAATTCATGCCCAGCATCTCCTGCAGTGCGTTCGCTACGGTGCTCTTGCCGGCGCCCATAAAGCCAATCAGGAAAATGTTGTCGTGCAGGATTTCCCCGGCCTTCACGCGGCTTCTGATCTCTTCCAGTTTGTTCATATTTCATTACCTTTCAAAATTTATTGTCAGAAAAAATTGCTTGCCATTTTTGTATCATATGATGTTGGGGCCAAAAGGAATTTTCTCCCCATGTTACACGGATTGCTCCGCCCGCAAGCCAAGCTTGCCCCGGTTCTAAAATAGTGACCGTCAATGACCGGGGACCCGCAAGCCAAGCTTGCGCTTACCCCCGGTTCTAAAATAGTGGCTGTCAATGACCGGGGACCCGCAAGCCAAGCTTGCGCTTACCCCGGTCATTGAGAGTATTGCATCCATTTTCCGGAGAGGTATCTCCAAAGGAAGAAGCTTACCCGCACGATCCAGTCAAAAATCATAGCGATCCAGACGCCCATGCAGCCCTGGCCGGTTTTGTGGGCAATCAGATACCCAAGGCAGTTCCGGATCAGCAGCATGGAGCCGATGGAGACTACCATCGGAAATTTCACATCATTTGCAGAGCGGAAGACATTCGGCAGAACAAAGCTTGCCGGCCAGAGCAGCATGGCGAAGAGGTCGTGAATCAGCACCAGCTTGTTGGCGAGCACCAGCGTCTCCGGAGACAGACTGTAGAAGCCGAAGAGTGTATTTCGAAAAATCAGTGTCAGCCCGCAGGTGACAAACATAAGTCCGTAGGTGATGCACATCAGCTTTCGGGTATAGTATTTTGCCTGCTTGAAATCATGCGCCCCCACGCAGCGCCCGATGATGGTGATTACGGCGAGCTGCATGGCGTTTCCGGGCATGATGCCGAGTGAATCCATGTTGTTGGCGACAGCATTTGCCGCAATTTCAAAGGTGCCGAAGCCGGAAATGATGCTGACGCCGATGAGTCTTCCGAGCTGAAAAATACTGGACTCAATGCCGCTCGGAACACCGATGTAGAGAATCCGGCGAATCAGCGTGCCGTCGGGCCGGAAGGAGCCGCCGGCAAGATTGATCCGAAGCTTCGGGCGGAACAGCAGGTAAAGCGCTGCAAGGCAGGCGAAGGCTCTGCCGATGAGGGAAGCCAGTGCCGCACCGAAAACACCCCACTTGAGAAGATAGATCGTCAGTGCATTGCCGCAGAAATTGATAATGTTCATCACAAGCGACAGCTTCATCGGCGTTTTGGAATCCCCCTGCGCCCGGAAAATTGCAGACAGTGAATTGTAGAGTCCGATAAAGGGATAGGACAGCGCGGACATGACAAGGTAAACCATTGCATTGTCGAACACGCTCTGCTCGATTCCGGGGAAGCAGACCGAAAGCACCGACTGCCGCAGCAGTACTGCCAGCACCGCCACGATCAGCGAGATCACCGTGGCCACATTCACCAGCTGACGGGCACTCTGTTTTGCCCGGGAAATGTTGTCGGCTCCTATAAACTGACTGACCACCACTGCACCGCCGGTGCCGAGGGCGGCAAAGAGCGCCAGCAGAATCTGGTTGATCATGTCCACCAGCGATACGCCGGAAACGGCAGTCTCACCGCAGTACGAGATCATAATGGTATCCAGCATGCCGACACTGATCTCGAGAACCTGCTCAATGATCAGCGGGATCAGCAGCCGTCGGATATCCTTATTTGAAAACAACATAGTATATCCTCCAAAAAACATGTATCATTAACCAATCACCTAGTGTAACACGTTTTCCGCATAACGGAAGAGAAAAGATTTAATGGGAAGGATGGTCTATGGTTATGAAAAAATCCAATCTGCGCTGTCTGGCCTGCTCTGCTGTTTTGCTCCTTCTGTCGGTGCTTGGGCTGTATTTTAGCCGTATCCCCGGCTTCGCGAATGCCTATTCTCAGACTGTCTACCGCGCTCTGAGCGGAAGCCTGGCGAATTTCTGGAGTATTTTTCCCTTTTCGCTGACGGAGCTTCTGGTCTATGCGGCTGCATTTTATGCAATTTTCGGGCTTTTCCGGTCGATTTTTCGCATCTTCCGCCCGGTCATGCCGGACGGACGCATGTCGCATCAGGCATCGCAGACACCATGGAGACTACTTGGCATCCGACTGCGTCCGATGCGAAGCTGGCTCTGCCGCCTGCTTCTGATTCTCTCGGCAGCAGCCTTCCTCTATGTTTATCTCTGCGGCATCAATTACCGCCGGGACAGCTTCAGTACGGAAAACGGCATTGAAATGACGCAGCACAGCACGGAAGAGCTTGCGGACCTGTGCCGCTTTCTTGTGACATGTATACAACAGACAGAAGCTGCGGCAGCTGCGGATGAAAATGCTGTCGGTTCTGACATCCCGGTACCGGGCCAGTCTGAGAACAGCCCGAAAACAAGCTTTCGGATGCTTGGGCAGCTCGGCAGAACGGCTAAGCTTGCCATGGAGAAGCTCGGCGGCGACTATGACGGCCTCGGCGGGAGGTATCCGGTTCCGAAATATCTTCTGAATTCGCGTCTTCTTTCGGTTCAGCAGCTGACCGGCGTCTATTCACCATTCACAATCGAAGCCAATTACAACCGGGAGATCCCGTGGTATGATCTGCCCTTTACGATGTGCCATGAGCTGTCTCATCTTCGCGGCTATATGCAGGAGGAGGAAGCCAATTTTCTGGCTTTTCTGGGCTGCATCGGTTCTGAGGACAGCTACTTTCAGTATGCAGGCTGGCTCTCGGCCTGGGTTTACTGCGGAAATGCGCTGGCAAAGTCAGACCCGAAGACATTTTCCGAATTATACGGAGAACTGCCGGAAGAGGCGCGGGCAGACCTTCAGTACAACAATCGCTTCTGGGCACGCTTCGACAGTCCGGTGGCCGAGGCAGCCGAGCAGGTAAATGA
>CAVAXR010000099.1:0-5825 GCA_963592375.1 Oribacterium sp.
GCGCTGGTACCGGCACTGACGGGCTTTACAGAGGAGCAGGCACTGGATCTTCTGGCGGAGGCCGGACTGAATCCCGGCACCATTAGCCTCCAGCCCTCGGATACGGTAGAGGAAGGTATTGTCATGGCACAGGATCTGCAGCCGGGCGAGCTGCTGGAGCTCAGCGGTTCCGTGGGCTTCACGGTAAGTTCAGGGCCGGACGGAGAGAGCATGGTGAAATCAGAGTCGAAAAGCAGCGAGCACTGGTATGCAAGCATTAACCAGACCGTGCTGATCGGCAGCGGCGGACCGGGCATTACCGGAACGATGGTGGTATCCGTGCAGCTCTGTCAGAATCTGAACGGCGAAAACATTTATACCACCCTGCAGAGTCCCCGGAGCTATTCCCTGGGTACGGAGCTGCAGGTGGTCTTCGGCCGTATCGAGGGCGCACCGGATGTGCCCACCGGAACGGTCTATGTGATGGATGCAGAAAATGATACGGTGCTGGCTGCCTTTGAGGTGAACTTCGCACCGGCAGGCTGAGAACAGGAGAGCTATGCGTCTGGAAGGAAAAATATTCAAGGGAATCGGCGGATTTTACTATGTGCATACCCCGGCGGGCGATTACGAATGCCGCGCCCGGGGACTCTTCCGGAACCGGAAGGAGAAGCCGCTGGTGGGAGATCTGGTGGTGCTGGAGCCGGTGGAGGATTCTGAAAAAGAGATGACCGGAAATGTGGTGGAGATTCTGCCGCGGAAGAACCGGCTGATCCGGCCGGAGGTCAGCAATGTGGACCAGGCGGTGGTGATCTTTGCCCTGAAGAACCCGGATCCCAGTCTGTCGCTGCTGGATCGCTTTCTTGTGAATATGGATGAGAAGCAGATTCCGACGGTTATCTTTTTCAACAAATCAGATCTTCTGGAGGGCACGGAAGAGGGAAACGCCTACATTTCCCATGTCCGCGGCATCTATGAGGCAGCCGGTTATGAGGTGCATGTGCTGAACACGAAGAGCGAGAAATATCTGCCGGAGATCATGGCGGTGCTGCACGGAAAGACGACGGTGCTGTCCGGTCCCTCCGGTGTGGGAAAGTCAACATTGACCAATCTGATCCACCCGGAGGCGGAGATGGAGACCGGCGAGCTGTCGAGGCGGATCGAGCGCGGAAAAAACACCACAAGGCACAGTGAGTTCTTTTATATTGATGACGATACCTATGTGCTGGACACGCCGGGCTTTACCTCACTCTATGTAATGGATGTCGAGCCGGAGCGGCTGATGTACTTTTTCCCGGAATTTGAGGCATACCGCAGCAAATGCCGGTACAATACCTGCGTACATATCGGGGAGCCGGTGAAGGACTGTGCGGTGAAGGCCGCAGTGAAGGCCGGCTGCATTTCCCGGGAGCGCTATGACAGCTACCGGAAGCTCTTTGCGGAGCTGAAGGATCAGCAGAGATATTAAGACAGGAAGGAGAGACAAGCGATGAAAAATTATCTGGCACCGTCCATTCTGGCGGCAGATTTCGGAACGCTGCAGGAGGACATTCGGAAGGCGGAGGCAGCGGGGGTGGAGTATCTGCACCTGGATGTGATGGACGGCAGCTTTGTGCCGAACATTTCCTTCGGACAGCCGGTGATTGCTTCTGTGCGGAAGCAGACGAAGGCCTTCTGTGATGTGCATATGATGGTGGAGGATCCCGGCCGCTACATTGAGGACATGCTGAAGGCCGGTGCGGACGGCATTACGGTGCATCAGGAGGCGACGAGACATCTGGACCGGGTGCTGCAGCAGATCCGGGAGGGCGGTGCCAAGGCCGGCGTGGCGCTGAATCCGGCGACGTCGATTTCTGTACTGGAGCCGGTGCTGCCGCTGCTGGACATGGTGCTGATTATGTCGGTGAACCCGGGCTTCGGCGGTCAGAAGCTGATTCCCTATACGATCGATAAGATCCGCGCACTGCGGAAGCTGTCAGATGATCAGGGCTTGTCCCTCAATATCGGTATCGACGGCGGTGTGAATCTGGATAATGTCTTAGACATCGCAGCTGCGGGCTGCAACTACTTTGTTGCGGGCTCTGCTGTCTTCCGTCCGCAGGAGAAAATCACGGAAAATGCGGCAGCCTTTCTGAAGAAGCTGTCGGAATAAGGGGCGGATGACGCCGCAAACGGCAACAGACGAAGGAGTAAGTATGAAGAAAATCGCACTGATCAATGACATCAGCGGGGTGGGCCGCTGTTCTCTCGGCATCGCATTGCCGGTAATGGCCGCCATGGGCATCACAAGCTGTCCGCTGCCGACGGCCGTGCTCAGCTGTCATACCGGCTTTCCGCATGCGGTGGTGACAGATCTCAGCGATCGTCTGGCCGGTTGCTTTGCTTCCTGGCAGCAGAATGATTTTCACTTCGATGCGGTGCTGTCCGGCTATCTCGGCAGTGCGGCGGCCGCAGAAGCCATTCTTCAGTGGATCGCGGCAGAGAAGGAGACGGCCGCCGTACGGGGAATGGCAGAACCTCTGTTTTTCCTGGATCCGGTGATGGCAGATCACGGAAAACTGTATCAGGGAATGGGTGAGGCGCATGTGGCAGCCTTCCGGCGCTTGCTGGGAGAAGCAGATTATGCCTTTCCGAATCTGACGGAGGCCTGTCTTATTGCAGATTTCGATTACGAGGGCCTCAAGGAGGCGCTGGATTCCTGTGAAACCGACAGCGGCCGCCTGTTCGTGCTGCAGGCCCTGTGTACGGAGCTCTTCTCCATGAGCCGGGCGTCCTTTGTGATCACCGGCATTGAGGCGGGTGACATGCTGATGAACTGTGTGGCTGTACAGGGACAGATGCCGGTCTTTCTCCGGAATCCGCGGGTCGGCAGCGGCCGGGCCGGCACCGGAGACCTGTTTGCTGCTGTGACAGCCGGAAAGCTGCTGCAGGGTGAGGAGCTCACGGCAGCCGCGAGATCAGCGGCAGACTTCATCGAGGCGGCCGTCCGGCATTCCGAGGCCGAAGACATTTCCCCGCTGATGGGTGTGCAGTTCGAGAATCTGCTGGGCGAATTGCGCGTGTGAGCGTTATCGACCCGTGGTTTTAGGAACGATATCAATGGGGCAGGAGCTTAGCAATGCAAAAAAACGAAAAATGCGGCGACAAAGCGCATTTTCATCTTCCGGGCTTGTTTGAATTTTACGAATTCTATCGGGAATTTCTGCGGCTTTACCGGGAGCACAGGGAATACTTTTATGACTGGTGCGACATCGGCTCGATCTACGGAGCCCCGGCGGACTGTCTATGGGGCGGCGGACGGGTCAGCAGCGGTGATCACGATCCGGCGGAGGTCTTTGCACTGCTGCGGGAGTACGGCATCTCTGCGCGGCTGACCTTCAGCAATTCTCTGCTGCGGGAGCCGCATCTTTCGGACCGGAAATGCAATGCACTCTGTGCGATGCTTTCGGAGGGTGCGGAGGGAGAGCAGAGAAATGGTGTGATCCTGCATTCTGATCTCCTGCTGGACTATTTGAAGGAACGGTATCCGGCGCTCTATTTTGTCTCCTCTACCACCAAGGTGCTGACAGATTTTGAGGCGCTGCGGGCGGAGCTTGATCGGGAGGATTTCCAGTATGTCGTGCCGGATTTCCGGCTGAACAAGGCATTTGCGCAGTGGAACACGCTGGAGCAGCGGCAGAAGGACAAGGTGGAACTCCTGTGCAACGAATGCTGCTGGTTTGGCTGCCGGGACAGGAAGGCTTGCTATGAAGCGGTCAGCCGCAGAAACCTCGGAGAAGACGGCGCAGAGCATATCTGCAGGGCGCCCGGTGCCGGGGAGGGCTACCGCTTTTCAAGGGCGATGCGGAATCCTGGATTCATCGGGACGGACGATATCCGAAATGTTTACCTTCCCATGGGCTTTTCGCAGTTCAAGCTCGAAGGACGCGGACTCGGCAGTGCGTTGATTCTTGAGTTTCTGCTCTACTATATGACGAAGCCGGCGTATCAGCTTTGCGTCAGAGAGGAAATTTATCTCGACAATATGCTGGATCTGTTCTGAAGGCGATGCCGCAGCGTGCGAGGACTTTCCGTAAAATTCCACGTCATATTTCACCGTGGCGGATTTAAATAGCTTCCCATATCTACATCTTCTCCACTTTCCAATCCCGGTAGTAGTACTCTCTGTCATGCTCACTGATGGGACGAAGTACCCGGCAGGGATTGCCGACAGCCACAACGCCCGCCGGAATATCCTTCGTAACGACACTGCCGGCGCCGATGACGCTGTTGTCACCGATGGTGACGCCGGGGACGACAATGACGCCGGCGCCGAGCCAGCAGTTTTTGCCGATATGGATGGGGAGATTGTATTGCTGACCGCCGCTTCGAAGCTCCGGATGAATCGGGTGATTTGCAGTGGCCAGTGTGCAGTTCGGGCCGATCATGGTATGATCTCCGATGTAAATGTGGGTGTCATCAACGGCGGTCAGGCAGAAGTTCGCATAGACGTTGTTTCCGAGATGCAGATGATGACCGCCCCAGTTTGCGTAGAATGGGGGTTCGATCCAGCAGCCCTCGCCGCAGTCTGCCAGCATTTCCCGGAGCAGCTGCGCGCGCTTTTCGTGCTCGTGGGGGCGGGTGCTGTTGTAGTCATACAGCCTTTCCATGCAGAGCTCCTGCTCGGCCATGAGATCAGGAAGGTTGGGATCGTAAATTTTCTTGCTGTGCAGCGGGTTTTCGTTCATAATAAAGACTCCTTTTAATTCGAAAGATTGCGGGAGCGCAAGGCGCGGAGCAATCTGTGCAGCATGGGGGCAAAAGTCCTTTTGCCCCGACATCATTTGAAAGTGAGACACCGGTATGAAATCATCAATAGTAGTATACGTCGGTAAGGGCGGTCAGCGCGACATGGCAGAAGCATTTTCCCGAAAAAACGAGGTGCCGATCGCGGATAAGCCGGGAGAGGCGCTGACACTTTGCTTTGACAGCAGCGGCGTATCGCTGGCCGGCTTCGGGCTCCGCTACCAGGGAGATTTTGAAGGCATGCTGCATCGTGTCAGCGACGGACGGCTGCTGCATGAAATGCTGGTGCGGGCGGCAAAAACGGACATTCGCGGGCTGAAGGCGGTCGACGCCACAGCGGGCATGGGTGAGGACAGCTTCCTTCTTGCCGCCTATGGCTATGAGGTGACGCTGTATGAGCAGAACCCGGTGGTGGCTGCCCTTCTGAAGGATGCGCTGCGCCGCGCAAAGCGAAATCCGGCGCTGAAGGAGATCGTCGGGCGGATGAATCTTGTGCAGGGCGACAGCATTTCCGCACTGGAAAAGCAGGTCGATCCGATTGATGTGATCTATCTTGATCCGATGTTCCCCGAGCGGCAGAAGTCCGGGCTTATCAACAAGAAGCTGCAGCTGATTCAGAAGCTGGAGCCGCCCTGCTCCACAGAAACAGAGCTGTTTTCGGCAGCTATGCAGGCGAAGCCGGGGAAGATCATCGTGAAGCGGCCGCTGAAGGCGCCGTGCCTCGCCGGACTGGCACCGTCCTACAGCCTGAACGGCAAGGCAATCCGGTATGACTGCTATACAATGTAAGCTGAGTGGGACCCGCAAGCCTAGCTTGCGCTTACCCCTTATGATTCAGTGGCCCGTAATCCTTACCGGGGACCCGCAAGCCTAGCTTGCGCTTACCCCTTATGATTTAGCGGTCTGTAATCCGTAACGGGGACCCGCAAGCCTAGCTTGCGCTTACCCCTTATGATTCAGTGGCCCGTAATCCTTACCGGGGACCCGCAAGCCTAGCTTGCGCTTACCCCTTATGATTTAGCGGTCTGTAATCCGTAACGGGGACCCGCAAGCCTAGCTTG
>CAVAXR010000100.1:0-5816 GCA_963592375.1 Oribacterium sp.
GGCCTGATGCGCACCTTCTCATCGATATAGAGGAAGCCTACGCCCTTCGGCCCGTGCAGCTTGTGACCGCTCACCGAAAGCATATCAATATGCTCTCTCTTCGGACGGATCTCATACTTACCGTAGCCCTGAATCGCATCCGTATGGAAAAGCGTATTCGGATTGCACTCCTTCACCACCCGGCCGATCTCGCCGATGGGCTCCAGCGCACCGATCTCATTGTTCACATACATCACCGACACGAGAATCGTATCCGGCCGGATCGCCGCCCGCAGATCCTCGAGGGATATGTGTCCCTTCGCATCCACCGGCAGATAGGTGATCTCATAGCCCTGCTCCGCCAGAAAATCCAGCGGCTTATAGATGGCTGCATGCTCCACATTTGTCGAAATGATGTGCATGCCCTGCCGCTTCTTCGCGTAGGCCGCGCCGATCAGCGCTGTATTGTCCGACTCCGTACCGCCCGAGGTGAAAATAATCTCCCGGGGCTTCACCTTCAGCGTGTTCGCTACCTGCTCCCGCGCATGCCGAAAGTACTGCTCCGCCTGCATTCCCTTCGTATGCTTCGAGGACGGATTTCCGTAGTCCTCCAGCATCACCCGGTTCATCAGCTCTACGACCTCCGGGAAGCACCGCGTGGTCGCGGAATTGTCCATATAGATTTCTCTCATTGCTGCTCTCCTGTCTCTATGCCCGCGCTTTCCAGCGTGATCATCAATATGCTCATGGCGCAGATTGCCGCCGTTTCCGTCCGGAGAATCCGCTTTCCGAGGGTCACCGGCACCACGCCGTGCGCCTCTGCCTCCTGAATCTCCGCATCCGAAAAGCCGCCCTCCGGTCCGATGAATACCGCAATTTTCCTTCGGGATAATGTCTTCGGCTCCCCCTCCCGGGCCGCGCCGTCCTTCTCGAGCAGCCCCTTTAGCTCCGCCATGGTGCGTCCCATATCCCGGGCATTCTCATAGGGAATCAGCCGGCAGTCGAAATCCGCCACATAGTCCATGGCCTCCTTCCAGCGCATCACCGGGAAAACCTCCGGAATCACCGAGCGCTTCGACTGCTTCGCCGCCGCCTCTGCGATTGCCTGCCAGCGCTTCCGCTTGCTCTCGCCCTTCTTCGCGTCCAGCTTCACCACCGTATTCTTCGTCTCCAGCGGCACCACCGCATGCGCCCCGAGCTCCACGGCCTTCTGAATGATCAGCTCCAGCTTGTCGCTCTTCGGCAGCCCCTGAAACAGGTAAATGTCAACGGGCAGCTCATGCATTTCCTCCCGGAAGTCCACGTGCAGCCGCACCTCCTCCGGCAGGATCTCCTCAATCTCACACATATAATCGGTGCCGTCACCGTCCGAGATCAGAATTTTCTCGCCCACGCGCCCCCGCAGCACCTGCACCAGATGCCGGTAATTGTCGCCGCGCAGCAGCACCGTCCGCTCCGCCATATTAACATCCGTCGGCTCCGCAAAAAAATGATGCACTTCCCGCCCTCCTGTTCTGCTTTTTTGACTCCTGCTACGATAGCACAAAAACAGGAGGCTGACAACTGCCAGCCTCCCCGGGAAGTCAACCTTATGGTCGTGAGCCTCGGTCTCATCCGGAAATTGAAAATTCGCAATTAAGGCAGTCAGCCTGGAGGGGATAATCACCGTATCTGCTTCCAGATCTCGGTGAGTCGTTCAACAGAACAGCATATTTTCTGATTGATATTCCATATCCAAACGCCTATGATAAATGAGGTCGGCAGCGGAAAGCACCGGCAGATTTTCAATCGGGTCCGGAAACGATCCCGATTGGTGTTAGGGGGAGCTAAATGGCAGAAATACAGACAAAAAAAACAACCACCCGTGATATGACAAACGGAAACATCGCAAAGGAAATCATGCTGTTCGCATTGCCGCTGATGTTCGGCAACATTTTCCAGATGCTGTACAACACAGTGGATTCCGTTGTGGTCGGAAATTATGTCAGCACCCAGGCGCTGGCTGCAGTCGGTGCGACAACAATGGTCGTGAACATGGCGGTATTCTTCTTTAACGGCTTCTCTGTCGGCGCCGGCGTCATCATCGGCCGCTACTTCGGTGCCAAGAACATGGATAAGCTTCATGATTCCATTGAAACGACCATGGCAGCAACCTTTATCTTCTGCGTGCTATTCACGATCATCGGATATCTTGCCGTGCCGGCGATGCTGAATTTCATGTCGACCCCCGCCGATGTCATGGAGGACGCCTCCGTTTATCTTCGTACCTATTTTGCCGGCATTGCCGGCCTTCTGATTTATAATATGGGCTCCGGCATTCTGCGGGCCGTCGGCGATACACGGCGTCCGCTGTATTTCCTCGTGCTGACCAGTATCCTTAACATCATCCTGGATCTCGTATTCGTGCTCGGCTTTCACCTCGGCATCTTCGGCGTGGCGCTGGCCACCATCATTTCCCAGTTCATCTCCGCGGCGCTGACGCTGCTGCTTCTGCTCCGCACCCATGACATCTACCGCCTGACGCTTCATGACTGCCGCATCGATTCCGAAATGCTCCGAATGATCTTCGCCGTTGGTCTGCCGGCAGGCATTCAGTCCATCATCACAGCATTTTCCAACACCTTCGTACAGGCTTATATCAACCATTTCGGTTCTGCCTGCATGGCCGGATGGGCAAGCTACAACAAGCTGGACCAGTTCATCATGCTCTTTATTCAGAGTATGGCCATGGCATCCACTACCTTTGTGTCGCAGAATATCGGTGCCAGAAAATACAAGCGCGCAAACGAAGGCACCGTGCTGTCCCTGGTGATCACCGTCCTTCTGAATGCCACGCTCGCTGCCGGTCTCTGGGCCTTTGCTCCCGCTGCGGTAAGCCTGTTTACATCAGATGCAAATGTAGTCGATTTCGGCGTGCTGTTCATACGCCAGAATGTATTCTTCCTTCTTTGCAACAGCATCAACCACGTGCTGGCCGCTTCCCTGCGCGGCCGCGGAGATTCCACCGGGCCGATGGTCATCATGCTTTTCAGCTTCGTGGCCATCCGTCAGAGCTATCTCTTCCTGGTAACCCACTTTGTGGCAAATACACCGGCGACGGTCGGCTTCGGCTATCCGGTCGGCTGGACCAGCTGCTGCATCATTGAACTGCTCTACTTCTTTGTGAAATGGAGCCGAAAGACAGAGGCCTGACATCATGCAAAAATATTTTGACATCAATGAAGGCGGCTTCAGCATTCGCTGCAAGCTCTACTATGAAAAGGATCTCCACAAGCTGCCGAACATCGTCATCGCGACCTACGGCTTCGGCGGCAATAAGGACAATAAGGCGGTGGAGAAATTCGCGGAACGGCTCACCACAAAGTATCACGGCTACGGTGTGCTCTGCTTCGACTGGCCCTGCCACGGAAAGGATGCCCGGAACAAGCTGCAGCTTTCGGAATGCTGCCGCTATCTGGATCTCGTGGTTCATTATGCACAGAACCAGCTGCAGGCCGAACAGCTCTATAATTATGCCGCAAGTCTCGGTGCCTATATCACGCTGCGCTACCTCACGGAGCACGGCAGCAATCCGTTTCGGCGGATTGCCTTCCGCTGTCCGGCGCTTCGGCTCTATGAGTCCATGACCGCCAATGTGAGCGAGGACGAGTGGGACAAGCTCCGGAAGGGAAAGGAAATCCTCAGGGGATATGACCGGAAGATTTCGCTGAATCAGGAATTCTTCGATGACCTGAAGGCTCACAATGTAAGCCAAAACGATTACCTGGAATATGCGGATGCCATCCTGATGCTGCACGGCACCAAGGATGAGATGGCGCCGATCGAGAACTCCAGAAAATTCTCCGATGACAATGTGATCGAGCTGATCGAGGTGGAAAATGCAGACCATCCCTTCAGCAATCCCAACTCCATGGATTTCGCAATCCAGAAAATCATTTCGTTTTTTTCACCTATTTAGCACCACCCGAAAAAAAATCTTGACAAGCCGAGCTTGCTCAGCGAGATTCGGTGCCAAATACAAAAACGGCAGTCCGCATATATATGCGGACTGCTGAAGATCAGGACATTAACACGCATCCGAATAAAGCGTATCCAATGTGAGCAGCAAATTGCCTTTCGCAAAGTCTTCTTTTTTCCTTAGATTCCTGAATCGTTTTACTCTATCTCTTCTCCGCAAGCCTTGGCATAGGCCTTCAAAGCCTCCTGCTGCTTCTTGTTGAGATGCTCCGGCACACCTACCACCAGAGTCACAAAGTGATCTCCCCGTATGCTCGGGTTCTGCAGACTCGGTACGCCCTTGCCGCGAAGCCGCATCTTAGTATCCGACTGCGTACCCGGCTTGATGTTGAGCTCCACAGAACCGTCCACCGTCTTGATGACTGTGGTGCCGCCCAGGGCTGCCCGGGCGAAGCTGATGGCCTCGGTGGAGTAAATGTTGGTGCCCTGCCGCTTGAAGAACGGATGCTGTGTCACCGCGATATCCACCAGCAGATCTCCTCTCGGACCGCCGTTGGTACCGGGATCACCGCCGCCGGAGCGCCGCAGCGTCTGTCCATCGTCGATGCCGGCCGGAATTGTGATCTCTATCGTCTTCATGCTGGAAATGTAACCCTCACCGCGACAATCCAGGCACTTTTCCTTGATGATCTTTCCGGTTCCGCGGCAGTCCGGACAGCTTGCTACCTGCTGGATGGTGCCGAACATGCTCTGCTGGCTCATCACCACCTGACCGCGGCCGTTACACTTCGGACAGGTCTCCGGTGTTGTACCCGGCTTAGCGCCTGTACCGCTGCACTTCGCACAGGTATCCTTGTACCGGATCTTGATATTCTTCTTGCTGCCCTTGATGGCCTCATCAAAGGTGACCCGCACGCTGGCGCGGATGGAGGCACCCTTCTGGGGCTGATTTCCGCGTCCGCCTCCGCCGTAGGAGGAGAAGCCGCCGCGGCCGCCGAAGCCGAAGAAGTCGCTGAAAATGTCTCCGAAATCCATGTTGTTGAAGTCAAAGCCGCCGAAGCCGGAGCTTGCGCCCGCAGAAGAATTCGGATCAAAGGCTGCATGTCCGTAGGTGTCATAGGCCTTTCTCTTCTCGGCATCCGACAGCACCGCATAGGCCTCAGAGCACTCACGGAACTTCTCCGCAGCCGCCTCATCACCGGGATTTGCATCCGGATGATACTTCTTTGCCAGCTTCCGGTAAGCCCGCTTGATCGCCGCGTCATCCGCGGTCTTCTCCACGCCGAGAACCTCGTAATAATCTCGCTTTTCTGCCATTTATTTTCTCTCCTGTGAACACCGAATGGCAGCTGCCGGTAAGCAGCTGCCTGGTGTGTTTCTGCCGAACGTCATCACCGCAGGCCCGGCCTGCAGCTGCCGCTCAGTCTTTATTGTCCGGCTTAAACCTCTTTGAAGTCGCCGTCCACTACATTATCATCATTCTGACCTGCGCCCGCGTTCTGAGAAGCACCTGCGTCAGCAGCACCCTGCGCGCCCTGGGCAGCCTGTGCCTGCTCATAAACCTTGGAGAACAGTGCCTGAGAGGACTTCATCAGTGTCTCCTGTGCGGCCTTGATCTTCTCTGCGCCGTCCTTGGTGATGCCCTCCAGCGGATTTGCTGCCAGAACATCCTCAAGTGCCTTCAGATCCGCCTCAACCTGGGACTTGTCGCTGCCGCTCAGCTTGTCGCCCACATCCTCCAGGGCCTTCTTGGTCTGGAATACGATGGAGTCAGCGCTGTTTCTGGTCTCGATGGCCTCCTTCTTCTCCTTGTCGGCTGCCTCGTACTGCTGTGCCTCCTGAACGGCCTTGTCGATCTCAGACTGAGACATGTTGGAGCC
>CAVAXR010000101.1:0-5807 GCA_963592375.1 Oribacterium sp.
GTGCTTATCCTGATCATTCTGATTCAGGGACTGATCTAAAAAATGCCGATGTAATCAGCGTTAAAACCAATTCATGAAACATAAAGGCAGGGGATGTGAAATTGCATCCCCTGCCTTCTTAGTATCCTTAAACTTAAGAGTTGCTCCCAAACTCATCAGCGGACACATGATACAGCAAATGCAGATGGAAATCGCATAGGTGATAAACTGCATCCTCAAATTTGTTCTTCGGCATAATCGTTCTCCTTTACGCAAAATCACCATGGTTCAGTGCAAGTCACTCCTTAAACAAAATTCCGGCAGCATCCAGCTCCTCGAGCGCCCGCCGGTACGCATCCTCATCTGTGTACTCCACAGTATGGATATGCAGCCCGTTGGTGAGCTCGCAGAGCGAATGCGCCGCCGACATTTCCACCCGCTTCATGAAATTCTTCACATCGTAGCGGCTCGAAATCGCGAGAAGTCCCGTAAGCTGGCCGTATACCGGATGCTCCACGATCACATCGAGAACCCGGCAGCCATTGTCCACCAGGATATTCAGCTCCTCCTCGGTGCGGCCGGCTTCGTGCCGGCAGACAAGCAGGACCCGCTCGGCACCGGAAGACACAGCCTCCGTCCTCTGCAGGCGGTAGCCCCGCGGTGTTGCATCAATCGCGCAGCCGGCTGCCCGCAGCAGTGCCACATCACCAACAATAATCTGGCGGCTGACACCGAGCATTTCGCTTAGCTTCGAGGCACTGACTGCCGTACTGCTCTCCTTTAATATTTTTCTGATTGCTTCTCTTCTTTCCTTCGACTCCATTACAGCTTCAGATCTCCGTCCTTAATCCATCCCAGGCGGCGTTCGATCCCGCAGAAAAAGCAGGAAAGCACCGCCGGCAGAACAAAGCTTATCAGAAGGAGTCCCGCGATGTCAAATCCTGTGATACTGCTCTTCATGCCGGAGGCGACATCATTTACCCAGCCTGTATACACGCCGATCTGCCCCACCAGGCCGCAGGTGCCCATGCCCGAGGATACCGCTGCGCCGTTCATTGTCAGCTTGAACACGCAGGTTGCAATGGGGCCCGTAATTGCAGATGCTAATGTCGGCGCGATCCAGATCCTGGGATTTTTCACAATATTCGGCATCTGCAGCATAGAGGTGCCGATGCCCTGGCTCACGAGTCCGCCGATGCCGTTCTCCCGGAAGGACATACAGGCAAAGCCGACCATCTGGGCACAGCAGCCCGCAACGGCGGCACCGCCGGCAAGTCCCGTAAGGCCAAGCGCGGCACAGATGGCCGCGGAGGAAATCGGGAGCGTCAGGGCGATCCCCACCAGAACGGAAACGCAGATGCCCATCAGGAAGGGCTGCAGATCCGTGGCCCACATGATGAAGCTGCCGAAGGCCGATGCCGCACTGCCGATGGGCTTCGCGATCAGGCTTGCCAGGCCGATGCCGACGAGGATCGTCACGACCGGCGTCACCAGAATGTCGATCCGGGTTTCCTTGGAAACCGCCTTGCCGCACTCAGCCGCTGCAATCGCCACCACCAGCACCGCAAGCGGGCCGCCGGCACCGCCGAGCACATTCGTCGCATAGCCGACCGGAATCAGAGAGAACAGCACCAGCTGCGGCGCGGCCAGCGCATAACCGATGGCGGCCGCCATAGCCGGTCCGACCATCGCCGAGGCCAGACCGCCGACGGTCAGCTCCGCGCCGTTCACCACGGCGATGGCTTCGGTCAGAAAGCCGATATGAAGCTGACTGCCGAGTGTATTCAGTATCGTGCCGATGAGCAGTGTGCAGAACAGTCCCTGTGCCATGGCGCCGAGCGCGTCGATGCCGTATCGCTTCGCGGAAAACACGATGTTTTTCCGCACCATAAAGCTCTTTATTTTCTCCATAATCCACTCCTCCGTTTTATCTATACAGGTGTCATGACACCTGAACATATTATAAGAAGACGTTCACAAATGTCAAGCAGGATTCGCACAAGCAAACCGGCGCAGCGCAAAGCAAACGCGCATGGCTTTGTCCCTGTCGCTCCGGAGACAAAAAAACAGGCCCCTGCAAGCCAAGCCTGCAAAGAGCCTGTTAAGGAATTTCCCTGGATTTTCAATGCTTCCCCATATGCTGCTGTCCCTGGGGCCGCTCATTGCTGCGGCGCCAGATATGAAGCGTATCCTTCAGCTTGAAGCCATGGATCCGGTCCAGCTCCGACGGATGCAGCATCGAGATCACGAGACTGAAGATCGCGCCCACGCCGGTGTCAATGATGCGGGCAATGGTATAGCTCACATAGCCCTCCATCGGCTGTGTAAACATGACCACGAAGTAGACCACTGTGCCCGGCTGAATGGCATTGTTCGCACCGAACAGCAGATTAATGTAGATGACGCAGAACAAGCCGACGATCAGATACACGCTCTCCGGAATGCCGAGCGGGTCGTTATAATAGAGCCAGTAAAAGGGAATGACCATCAGACCGCCGAACAGTGTTCCCACGAAGCGGTTGAAGCCGTTCTTGAAGCCCTCCTGAAACTGATTCCCCATCCCGTATACTGCGCCAATGCAGGCGAAGCAGGGATTGCGGCCTCCCAGAAGATACTGGTAAACCAGCGCAACGAGCAGACAGGAGATCAACGTTTTCACAATACGCATGCCGACACGCGGCAGCTTCTTAGGGAGGAACGCTTGCATGGATTTTTCCTTTCAAAAGCGGGCATTTACTTTTTGTATATGAAGATTTTAGCGTATTTGCCCGCGCATGAAAAGCATTTCTGCGCGTACACAGACATTTTTACTATATTTTTTCAAATGTCCGCCCAAACTTTGTTTATATTTTCACAAATTCAACCAAAGCAGCAAAGCCCTCTAGGAAAACGCTTTCATCCGCATTTTCCTAAGCCGTTCGATTCCTCAGAGCTCCTCCCGCAGCTTTCGCCTGGTCCAGGCATCCACCAGGAGGCGCACCTCCTGCAGCACGGGAAAATGTGCGATCTCCTTCTCACCGTAGGTGAGCTGCAGCTCGTGCTCCAGCGGAAGCCAGGTATGCACATCCGATTCATCATGGGAGATGATGGCCTCCAGCTTGTCCAGCGCCTTATAGAGCTTAGCCTCCTCCGTCTCCTGCGCATTCATTTCGCAGAGCAGCGCCTGCCACTCCTCCCGCTGGGGGCTGTCAAACGCCGCCACCCAGGCATCCAAAAGCGCATCCTCCTTCACCGTGTCGCTCTCCGTTTTTTCAAATGTCGGGATATCCCCCGTGAAGGCCTCACCCAGATCGTGAATGAGACACATCCGGATCACGCGGTTCATGTCAATGTCGGCGAGCGCTGCTTCACCGGTGAGCAGCATGGCCATCAGGGTCATCCGGTAGCTGTGATCGGCCACACTCTCCTTCCGCTCCCCCTCGGTCCAGCAGTGCCGTGTATTCGTCTTCAGCTTCGCCGCCCGTCCCAGTATGTTCAAAAATTTCTGTGCATCCATCTTTTCTTCCTCTTTTGGGGAAATGCTGATTGCATCAGCATTTCCTTAGTTCAGGCCTCGCCGCAGTACAGCCGGTCCGTTACGGTCTCCCGGTTTTCGTTCGGCAGCCTCCGGAAAAACCGGACAATGAAGGGCACCGTGGTGATCATCGTCAACAGATCCGCCAGCATTTGCGCCGACTGAATGCCGAAAATACCGACAAAGCGCGGCAACAGAAAGACAAGCGGAATATAGTAGAGTCCGCTTCTCAGGAGCGCCAGGAAGGATGCGGTTTTGCTCTCTCCGATGCTCTGGAACAGCATATTGCCGAGTACACTGGCCGGCTGAATGGCTGCCGCCACACACATGCAGCGAACAGCCGGCACGCCGATCCGGATCACCTCGGGATCGTCCCGGAATACACCCACGATCCGGGCCGGGAAGAGTGCCCCCAGTGCCGCCAGTATACAGAGCACAATCTCTCCTGTCCGGAAGGAGAAGAAAAAGGCCTCACGGATCCGTTTAAACTTCTCTGCACCGTAATTGTAGGCTGACACAGGCTGGAAGCCCTGCCCGATGCCGATCATCACCGAGGCAATGAACATCATGACTCTGCCGGAGATGGACATTGCGGCGATGGCGGCATCCCCGTAGGGAAGCGCCGCGTTGTTCAGCACCATGGTGGAAATGCTGTTCAGGGACTGCCGGATCAGGCTCGGGAAGCCATTCTGCATGATATGCAGAAGCTCCGGCAGCTCGAGATGACTGTTGCGGAGATCGATTCGGCTCACCGTCTTTTTCGACAGGAACATATACAGCAGAATAAAAAAGCTGATGTACTGAGAAAGCGCCGTGGACAGACCCGCGCCGGTGATGCCCATATGAAAGCCGAACATGAAGATCGGGTCGCCGATCATATTCAGCACACCGCCGCTCACCAGTCCCAGCATGGCGAAGAAGGCCTTGCCCTCGTAGCGCATGACGTTATTCAGCACGCAGCTTCCCACCATGGCCGGTCCGCAGGCCAGAATGAAGGACGCATAGTTGCGGGAATAGGGAAGAATCGTCTCGCTGGAGCCCATGAAGCGCATCAGCGGGTTAATGAAGGCGAATCCCAGTGCAACCAGCACGAGACTTCCCAGCAGCGCTGTTTTCAGCGCACCGGACAGATAACGGCTCGCATCCTTCTGCTCGCCTCTCCCAAGCATCCGGCTGATGATGGTGCCGGAGCCATGTCCGAACATAAAGCCCATTGCCTGAAAAACCGCCTGCAGACTCATCACGACACCGATGGCCGCGCTGGCACTGGTTCCCAGCTTTCCCACAAAAAAGGCGTCCACCAGATTATAAATCATACTGATCATCATGCTGAGCACTGTGGGCCAGGCCAGCATGGGGATCAGCCGTCCGATGGGCGTCAGCACCAGCTTCTCGTATTGCTCCCGTTCCTTCTTTTCCATAGACATATCTCCCTGCATCAATCATAACGTGATAGGAAAAAGTATATCACTTTGCGCCGTCTTATGCTACTATCCCATATGTGACGAGGATGCACACTTTCCTCGGCGAGAGAAACAGGAAACTAATTTCAGGAGGTAACCTATGGACAGAAAACAGAAGGCCGGAGAGCTGCACGCGCGGGGCTGCAATTGCGCACAGGCCGTATTGCTCGCTTTTTCAGATAAGGTAAATGTAGACGAGACCACACTGCACCGCATCTCCGAGGGCTTCGGCCTCGGCATGGGAAGCATGAACGGAACCTGCGGCGCGCTTTCCGGTGCCATTATGCTGGCGGGACTCGTAAACAGTGACGGAAACACCGCACAGCCCGCCTCCAAGGGCGGTACCTACGGCATCGACCGGAAGCTCTACCAGGCATTTATAGAAAAAACCGGCGCCTCTATCTGCCGTGAGCTGAAGGGTGTCGATACCGGCAAGGTAATCTGCTCCTGCCCCTCCTGCATCGATGCAGGTGTTGAAGCCGCAGAGGAGGTCCTCTTCTCAGGGAACGCGGACTGAAGACAGGGCAACAACGGGCAACAAAAAAACGGCTGCTTTTGCAGCCGTTTTTTTGTTATCCATCTATCAGAAGACCTTGCTCGCCGCTGCGGCATCCTTCAGATTTGCGCTGTGAAGCAGCAACTTCCTTAGATCAGCCCGCCAATCGCAAGGAAGAGCGGTGCGAATACGAGGGACACGATGGTCATCAGCTTGATCAGGATGTTGATGGAAGGTCCTGAGGTATCCTTGAACGGATCACCGACGGTATCGCCGACAACCGCTGCCTTGTGAGCCTCGCTGCCCTTTCCGCCGTGGTGACCGGTCTCAATGTACTTCTTCGCATTGTCCCAGG
>CAVAXR010000102.1:0-5740 GCA_963592375.1 Oribacterium sp.
GGTTCAACGGCAGCGTGGAGAGTGACTGGATGAAGCTCCGGGGACGGATCATGAGTCTTCTGCAGGATGAGTCAGAGATTGAGGAAATTGTGAAGCTTGTGGGAATGGATGCTATCTCGGCAGCAGACCGGCTGAAGTTGGAGGATGCCCGTTCCATTCGTGAGGATTTCCTGCACCAGAATGCTTTTCATGAAATAGATACCTATTCTTCCCTGAAGAAGCAGCTTCTTATGATGAAGCTGATCCTCCTGTTCTATGACCGCGGGAAGGAGATGCTGGATAAGGGCGTGTCCGTGGATAAGCTCGTGAGTCTGCCGGTACGGGAGCGTATCGGACGTTTCAAGTATACGGAGGAAGCAGCACTGGATCAGGAATTCGGTGAGACAGAGGCGGCGCTCTCAGAACAGCTTGAGGCACTGCTTCGTGAGAAGGAGGATGACTGAGATGCCGAAGGAATACAGAACCATAGAGGAGGTTGCGGGCCCGCTGATGCTGGTAAAGGGCGTAGAGAACGTGACCTATGATGAAATGGCGGAGATCACGCTTTCCGGCGGCGAGAAGCGGCGCTGCAAGGTGCTGGAGATCGACGGCGGGAATGCGCTGGTGCAGCTTTATGATGCCTCCACCGGCATCAATCTGGAGACCAGCAAGGTGCGATTCCTGGGGCATACCATGGAGCTGGGCGTTTCACCGGATATGCTGGGACGTGTTTTCGACGGCATGGGCCGGCCGATTGACGGCGGACCGGAGCTTCTGCCGGAGAAGCGGATGGATATCAATGGTCTGCCGATGAATCCGGCGGCACGCGCCTATCCTCAGGAGTTTATCCAGACCGGCATTTCTGCCATTGACGGACTGAATACGCTGGTCAGAGGACAGAAGCTGCCGATCTTCTCTGGATCGGGACTTCCTCACAATCAGCTGGCGGCACAGATTGCCCGTCAGGCAAAGGTACGCGGTACAAACGAGTCCTTCGCAGTAGTATTTGCGGCCATGGGCATCACCTTCGAGGAGGCCAATTTCTTCCAGGAGAGCTTTCGGGAGACCGGGGCCATTGACCGTTCTGTGATGTTCATGAATCTGGCGAGTGATGCGGCAGTAGAACGGATTTCCACTCCGCGTCTGGCACTGACGGCAGCAGAATACCTGGCGTTTGACCAGGGCATGCATGTCCTCGTTATCATGACGGACATTACAAACTATGCAGATGCGCTGCGTGAGATCTCGGCAGCAAAGAAGGAGGTGCCGGGACGCCGCGGCTATCCCGGATACATGTATACAGACCTGGCCACCCTCTATGAGCGGGCAGGACGGCAGAGAGGAAAGGATGGTTCCATTACACTGATCCCGATTCTGTCCATGCCGGAGGATGACAAGACCCATCCGATCCCGGACCTGACCGGATACATTACGGAGGGACAGATCATCCTCAGCAGAAATCTGTATCGGAAGGGCATTACCCCGCCGATCGATGTACTGCCGTCGCTTTCCCGACTGAAGGACAAGGGCATCGGCAAGGGCCGTACCCGTGAGGACCATTCCAATACCATGAATCAGCTGTTTGCAGCCTATGCCCGGGGCAAGGATGCGAAGGAGCTGCAGGTTATTCTGGGCGAGGCGGCGCTGACGGAAATGGATAAGCTTTATGCTCGTTTTGCGGATGCCTTTGAGGAACAGTATGTATCCCAGGGCTACCATACTGACCGATCCATAGAGGAAACGCTGGATCTTGGCTGGGAGCTGCTGCGAATTCTGCCGCGCTCCGAGCTTAAGCGAATTGATGATAAGCTTCTGGATAAGTATTACGAGAAGAAAGAGGGTTAAGCATGGCATCCACAACAGTGATGGCGACCCGGATGGAGCTGACCAGACTGAAAAAGAAGCTGGTGACTGCCCGCCGGGGCCATAAGCTCCTGAAGGACAAGCGGGACGAGCTGATGCGCCAGTTCATGGAGCTGGTGCGGGAGAACCAGACCCTCCGGGAAAAGGTCGAACGGAATATCCGGGCGGCCAATCAGAACTTTGTTCTGGCGCGCGCCGCCATGACGGATGAAATTCTCAATAATGCACTGATGGCGCCGAAGCAGGAAATCCTGCTGGAGGCGGGAAGCAGAAATGTCATGTCTGTGGAGGTGCCGGTTTTCAAGGCACAGACCAGGACGCAGGATCCCAACGACATTTACGCCTACGGATATGCGTTCACGTCTGCAGATCTGGATGATGCGGTACACAGCCTTGCGGAGGTGCTGCCGGATATGCTGCGGCTGGCGGAAATTGAGAAAAGCTGTCAGCTGATGGCAGATGCCATTGAAGAAACGCGGCGCAGGGTCAATGCGCTGGAGCATGTTACGATCCCGGAAACGGAAGAAATGATCCATACCATCAGCATGAAGCTGGACGAAAATGAGCGTTCCTCGCAGGTGCGGCTCATGAAAGTGAAGGACATGCTGCTGGAGGAGGCGCATCAATATAACCAAAAACAGTGAGTGGCTCCGGGGAGGGGAGAGGCTGGCCTTGTGCGAGCTTCTCCCCTCCCCGTTTTTTTATAAGGAAACGCTGATTAAATCAGCATTTCCTAAGAATTCGTCTATAGGATTCCGGAAGCGGCTCTGTTATAATAGCCCTCCGTAGGAGCTGCGGAATGCGCAAAATCACGCGTGCAGCACGGAAAACAGCAGTAAGGAAGGTTATGGACAGACAATACTCGGAAAACAGAACAGGGGAGAAAAGCATGCTTCGTTACCGCACCCGGCCGGTGGAGGTAAGCTATGAGGAGGATGAAGGACTCCTGCAAAGAGAACCGGAGCGGCGTCCGGCTTCTCAGACAAATGCTTACGGCGGCAGACGGCCTTCCCGCGGCAGCAGAGGAAGTGCGGCAAACAGCCGGCAGAGGAGGGGCACGCGGAAGAAACGGCGCCCGCTGCTGAAGCTGGCAGTGCTGCTTGTGCTTGTGCTGGTGCTTGCGCATGTGGCCTGGTCCTTTGTTTCTCCCTACATTGGTGAGCGTTACTGGACGATTGCGGTCTTTGGCGTGGATTCCCGGGACGGAAATCTGGATGCCGGTGCACTTTCTGATGTGATTATGGTGGCCAGCGTGGACAAACGAAGCGGGGATGTGAAGCTCTGCTCGGTATTCCGGGACACCTATTCCCGTATTGACAGGGACAACAATTACCACAAGATCAACGAGGCTTATTTCAAGGGCGGGCATACACAGGCGATTCAGGCGCTGGAGGATAACTTGGATCTGAAAATCGATGATTATATCACCTTTAACTGGTCTGCAGTGGCGAAGGCCATTACGGCGCTGGGCGGTGTGGATCTGGAGATCACGGATTCTGAATTTTACTATATAAATGCCTTCATCACAGAGACGGTGAACTCCACCGGACTCGGATCGGTACAGCTTACACAGGCAGGTATGAATCACCTGGACGGTGTGCAGGCAGTTGCCTACGGCCGCCTGCGCCTGATGGACACGGATTTCAACCGGACAGCCCGTCAGCGGAAGGTGCTGTCTCTGGCCATGGACAAGGCAAAGACAGCCGGTGTGAAAACGCTGGTCAATGTAGCGGCCTATGTGTTCCCGGAGGTTTCCACCAGTATGGGGCTTTCTGATGTTACGACACTGGCGCGGAATGTGAAAAAATATAACATTGCGGAGACCGGCGGTTTTCCATTTGCCCGGACGACAAAGAAAATCCGGAAAATGGATTGTGTCATCCCGGCAACGCTTTCGTCTAATGTTGCCGAGCTCCACCGTTTCCTGTACGGCACGGAGGATTATCAGCCCTCTGAAACGGTGAAAACCATAAGTGCGCATATTTCGGAGCTGACCGGCATCACGGAGCCGGCGGAGAATGCGGATGCATAGAATTGAGGAAGTGCTGAGCAGATCTGTGTTTTCCGGGAAACACTGATTTCGTATACTACAATCCTGACTTGCAAAGAAAGGAGACAAAAATGAGAGTATACGGATATGCAAGAGTGAGCACTTTGGAACAGAAAACAGATCGGCAGTGTATTGCCCTGCGGGCCGCCGGGGTGAGTCCCCGGCGGCTTTATACAGATAAGCAGTCCGGCAAGAATTTCGATCGTCCGCGGTACCGGCAGCTTCTGAAGATGCTTCAGCGAGGGGACGTGCTGATGGTGAAAAGTATTGACCGGCTGGGGCGCAATTACCGGGAGATACAGGAGCAATGGCGCGTGCTCACGCACGAAATGGGGATCGACATTGTCGTACTGGATATGCCGCTGCTGGATACGCGGCGGGACAAAAATCTGATGGGAATCTTTCTCAGCGATGTGGTGCTGCAGCTTCTTTCTTATGTGGCGCAGACCGAGCGTGAGAACATGCTGCAGCGGCAGGCGGAGGGGATTGCAGCGGCACATCTGCGGGGTGTGCGTTTCGGCAGACCGCCGAAGGACAAGCTGTCGGAAGCGGATTTCTACAGGGAAATGCTGCGGTGGCGCCGGGATGAGATTACCATCGAGGAGCTGGAGCGCCTCACAGAGCTGAGCCGCAGCAGCATTTACCGAAGGATGAAAAAACTGCGGAAGAGCGGCAGGGACATCGTTTACCGGGGAAGGAACGGCAGATGCGGCCGAAAAAATTTGAAACAAACAGAATCCCATAAGGCTTGATTTCAACTGGGGCATATGCTATAGTGGGTTAAATTTACAGACAGCAGTGATCAGTAACAATTTTCGGACTACACTGCTGCTTTTCTTTTACTTGAAAGGAGATTCTAAAATGGCCAGAATTATTGGTGAAGGTATTACTTTTGATGATGTTCTTTTAGTGCCTCAGTACTCCGAGGTGGTTCCGAATCAGGTTGATCTGTCTACCTATCTTACAAAGTCCATCAAGCTGAACATCCCGTTCATTTCTGCCGGCATGGACACCGTTACAGAGCATCACATGGCGATTGCCATGGCACGCTGCGGCGGTATCGGCATTATCCACAAGAACATGACAATTGAACAGCAGGCAGAGGAAGTGGACATGGTAAAGCGTTCTGAGAACGGCGTTATCACAGACCCCTTCTTCCTTTCCCCGGAACACACCTTAAAGGATGCAAATGATCTCATGGCCAAGTTCAGAATCTCCGGTGTTCCGGTTACTGAGGGGAAGAAGCTGGTGGGTATCATCACCAACCGTGATCTGGTGTTTGAAGAGGATTACACAAAGCAGATCAAGGAGTGCATGACAAGCGAGAACCTGGTGACAGCAAAGGAAGGAACGACGCTGGAGGAGGCGAAGGAAATCCTGGCACATGCCAAGGTGGAGAAGCTGCCGATCGTCGATGACGAGGGCAATCTGAAGGGTCTTATCACCATCAAGGATATTGAAAAGCAGATGAAATATCCGAATGCTGCAAAGGATAGTCAGGGCAGACTGCTCTGCGGTGCCGCACTGGGCATTACGGCAAATGTTGTCGAGCGCGCACAGGAGTTGGTGAATGCGCATGTTGACGTGGTGGTTCTGGATTCCGCACACGGACATTCTGCGAATGTACTGCGCTGTGTGAGCATGCTGAAGGAGAAGTTCCCGGATCTGCAGATCATTGCAGGAAATGTGGCAACCGGCGAAGCAACCGAGGCCCTGATCAAGGCGGGTGCTGACTGTGTCAAGATCGGTATCGGACCGGGCTCCATCTGTACCACCAGAGTCGTTGCCGGCATCGGTGTTCCGCAGGTATCTGCCGTGATGGATGCCTTTGAGGTATCTGACAAGTAT
>CAVAXR010000103.1:0-5714 GCA_963592375.1 Oribacterium sp.
GTCGAGGTCCTGGTGCCGGACTATTGCCATCAGGAATTTCTGGAAATTGCCAGGGGTCTGGAGCAGGAGCCGGAGCGGGGCGCGCGCTGTGTAAAATGCTTTCGGCAGCGGCTTGAGAGAACCGCAGAGGAGGAGCAGCGCTGGAATGCGGCACATCCGGAGGCGGCTTTTGACTATTTCTGCACGACGCTTACCATTTCACCGCTGAAGGATGCACAGCTGCTGAACAGGATCGGTATGCAGCTGGCAGAGCAGTATGAGCTGAAATTCCTGCCTTCAGATTTTAAGAAGAAGGGCGGCTATCAGCGTTCCATTGAGCTGTCCCGTCAGTATGCGTTGTACCGCCAGAATTTTTGCGGCTGTGAATTCAGCCGGCGCGAGGCGGAGGAACGCCGTAATATTGACAAAAAACCGACAAAGAAGTAAGATTGTGTTTAAGAAGCTGGAGGAGAAATTATGGTCAGTAAAGAAGTAAAAATTATCAATGAGTCCGGACTGCATCTGCGGCCGGCAGGAATGCTTACCCAGACCTGCATCAAATTCAAAAGCAATATTATTCTGCATTACGGAGAACGGAATATCGTTGGCAAGTCGGTTTTGAACGTGATGGCAGCCGGTGTGAAAAAGGGTGCGACGGTGACGGTCGAGTGCACGGGCCCGGATGAGAAGGAAGCGCTGCAGGCTGTGTGTGAGGCCATTGAAAGCGGACTTGGAGAAGATAAGGATACACCGGGACTTTTTGAGAGAATCTGAAAAGACAATAGAATAAATTCCGGATCGCGCAGGTCAGGCTTGCTGGAATCCCGGAAGATGATAAAAAACGGAACCCCGTGAAGTATTTGCTTCACGGGGTTTCTGTTAAATGATTGTGCTGCAGCTTATTTCAGTAAATCCTCTACTGCCTGAATGGCATCCTTCATATAGGTAAGATCGATGGATTCCACGGAGCCGCAGTCTACGTAGGCTGCATTCTTCGGATCCAGCGGCAGCTTGGCCAGGACCTTGAGATCATACTGTGCGGCGATTTCATCGATATGGCTTTCGCCGAAAACCTGTATCTTCTCATTGCAATGCGGGCAGGCCATGTAGGACATATTCTCTACGAGACCGAGAATCGGCACGTTCATTTTCTTTGCCATGTTCACCGCCTTGGCGACGATCATGGAAACAAGCTCCTGCGGAGAGGTGACGATCACGATGCCGTCTACGGGAAGAGACTGGAAAACGGTCAGCGGCACGTCGCCGGTTCCGGGCGGCATATCCACGAAGAGAAAATCGATATCCTTCCAGTAAACCTCCTCCCAGAACTGCTTGACAGCGCTGGCAATGAGAGAGCCGCGCCAGATGATGGGATCGGTTTCGTTCTCGAGCAGCAGGTTCGCGGACATGATCTCCACGCCGTTTGCGCTTTTGTCCGGAATCATCAGCTTGCCGTCTTCTGTAACGGCAATGCCGTCATTGGCAAGGCCGAAGGCCTTCGGGATAGAAGGACCGGTGATGTCAGCGTCGATGATGCCGGTTTTAAAGCCGCCCTTGTTTGTGCCGGAGGCGAGGAGAGAGGTGACCATGGACTTTCCTACACCGCCTTTGCCGGATACGATGCCGATGACTTTCTTTACGCTGCAGCCCGCTGCAAGCTGGGATTTCGCAGGCGCGCTTCCCTTGCGGGAGGCACAGTCTGCACTGCAGGAGCCGCAGTTAGAGCTGCAGCCCTGTGCTGTCTGTTCTGCCATATAGGTAACTCCTTTCATGTTTCATAGACTCAACGCAGCTATTCTATCACAAAATACATGCAGTGTTTAGTCTCCGCAATTTACAGTACGCTCAAAAATGCATTCAGGGACTTGCTGGCATTGCTCTGGTTATAGACAAAGCCGATATTTCTGGCGGGAACCGGCTGGCGAAGCGGAATTTCGATCAGACGGCCGCTTTCCAGGTCGTCCTTGACGAATTCACGGATTACGCAGGAAACACCGATGCCGATTCGGGCGAACTCAATGAGAAGATCCATGGTGCTGACCTCCAGAATCTGTATCGGCTCGATGCCCATGCTCTTGAAATATTCATCCACATGCCGGCGGGACATATTGTTCTGATCCAGCAGCATAATGTTGCCTTCCTCGAAGATGTCAAAGCTGTCGCCGCAGATAGAGCGGAGATTCTCGATGTATTGCGGCGTGGCCACAAAAACATCATGCATTTCGTTTGCATGGACCATGCGGAGATCCGCATGGCGCGTTCTGGGCTCAGCCACCAGGCCGACATCCAGCTTTCGCTGATCCAGCAGCGACAGCGTCTGGCTGGAGCTCTGGGTTACGATGGATACCCGGATGTTGGGGTACTGCTCCATGAACTTCTGAAGATAGGGCAGAAGAATGTAGCGGCACATGGTGGTGCTGGCGCCAATCTGGATATGGCCGATGTTGAATTCCTTCATGCGCTTCAGTTCGGTTTCTGCGGAATTGATGGAATCAAATGCGTCTTTTACATAATTAAAAAGCACCTCTCCCTCATCTGTCAGAGTGACGCCCCGGGAGTTCCGTTTGAAAAGCTTGGTTTCGAGGCCGTCCTCCAGCTTCACAATCGATTTTGAAATAGCCGGCTGGGAAATATAGAGCTTCTTCGCAGCCTTGGAAATGTTGCCGCAGCTGGCGACCTCATAGAATATTTTATAGCCTGACAGGTTCTGATCCATACTCAAATTCCTCCCCTGGTATTCTGATAACTATAAATCATAATACTTATTTGAATCATGTATTTGAATTATATCAAAGTATCTGCTATTATGTAAACAGATTTCGGAAAAATTTGGCAGCACAGGGGTCAGATTCTCTTGTGCTGTTCATTTTCGGTCGAAAAGTATGATTTCAGGAGATATATTATGGGAATGACGATGAGCCAGAAGATTCTGGCAAAGCATGCAGGACTCGAGACAGTGACGGCAGGCCAGCTGATCGAGGCCAATGTGGATCTTGTTCACGGAAACGACATTACCGCCCCGGTGGCGATACGTGAGATGAAGAAGCTGAAGAAAAAGGACGTCTTCGATCAGGAAAAGGTCGTTTTTGTAATGGATCATTTTGTTCCGAACAAGGATATTACTTCGGCAAAGTGTACGCAGATGTGCCGGAATTTTGCCAATGAGCAGGGGCTGAAGAACTACTTCGATGTCGGCAAGATGGGCATCGAGCATGCGCTGATTCCTGAGCAGGGTCTGATTGTGGCCGGTGAGCTGTCGGTGGGTGCGGATTCTCATACCTGTACCTACGGCGCACTGGGTGCTTTCTCTACCGGTGTGGGTTCAACGGATATGGCAGCAGCCATGGCCACCGGAAAGCTCTGGTTCAAGGTGCCGGCAGCCATTAAGGTAAATCTTGTCGGGAAGCTCAACAAGTGGGTGACGGGCAAGGATGTGATCCTGCACCTGATCGGAGAGATCGGTGTGGATGGTGCCCTGTATCAGTCACTTGAGTTCACCGGCCCGGGCGTGGCAGAGCTTACCATGGATGATCGTTTCACCATCTGCAATATGGCCATCGAGGCCGGCGGCAAGAACGGTATCTTCCCGGTGGACGAGAAGACCGTGGAATATATGAAGGCGCATTCACAGAAGCCGTATACCATTTATGAGGCCGATCCGGATGCAGAGTATGCCCGGGA
This sequence comes from Oribacterium sp., assembly GCA_963592375.1. Lineage (GTDB taxonomy): Bacteria > Bacillota > Clostridia > Lachnospirales > Lachnospiraceae > Oribacterium. The sequence goes on from CAVAXR010000103.1 coordinate 3,661, forward strand.
GGTGACCATTGACCTCAGCACACTGAAGTCCACGATTTCCTTCCCCCATCTTCCGGAGAATACACATGAGCTTGGCTCCTTCGAGGAGATTACCATCGACCAGTCTGTGATCGGCTCCTGCACCAACGGAAGAATCCAGGATATTCGTGAGGCGGCTGAGATTCTGAAGGGCAGAAAGGTTGCGGACAATGTGCGCTGCATCGTGATTCCGGCAACTCAGGACATCTATCTGCAGGCGATGGAAGAGGGACTGATCAAGATCTTCATCGAGGCCGGCGCTGTGGTTTCCACACCTACCTGCGGCCCGTGCCTTGGCGGATACATGGGCATTCTTGCACCGCATGAGCGCTGCATTTCGACTACAAACCGGAACTTTGTGGGCCGTATGGGAGACACTACCTCCGAGGTTTATCTCGCATCCCCGGCTGTGGCAGCCGCGTCCGCAGTAACCGGCAGGATTTCCGGCCCGGCAGAGCTTGGGCTTTGATGATTATCCGATATAGGAGTACAGATACATGAAAAATGCAGAAGGAAATGTTTTAAAGTATGGAGACAACGTCGATACCGACGTTATCATTCCGGCCAGATATCTGGCCATTCAGGATAAGGAAGAGCTGGCAAGTCATGCGATGGAGGACATCGATCTTGATTTCCGGAAAAAGCTGAAGACCGGCGACATTGTGGTCGGCGGCAGAAACTTCGGCTGCGGCTCCTCCAGAGAGCATGCACCGCAGGTGCTGCAGACCTCCGGCGTAGGCTGTGTGATCGCACAGAGCTTTGCGAGAATCTTTTACAGAAATGCACTGAACATCGGCCTTCCCATTGTGGAAGCACCGGAGGCAGCGCAGGAGATTCAGCCGGGCGATGTGGTTGAGGTGGATTTCGACAACGGCCGCATCACCGACAAGACCACCGGCAAGGTATACAGCACAGCACCCTTCCCTCCCTTCCTTCAGAAGATGATCGAACAGGGCGGGCTGATGGCATCTGTTAATGCCAATTCCTGAGGACAGACAAAATATATTCACGAAAGAAGAACTCCGTCACGGGGTTCTTTTTTTCATCAAACGTGTCACAAATCCTACCTAAAGAGGTGAAAAATGCAGGCCTGTCATTGACAGGCGAGGCTTTTCTGCTAAAATTTGTAGTAGCTGTTAAGGAAATATTGATGTAAGCGGTTCCCTCGCCGGGGCTGCGCTGCAAAGCAGCACATTCCTTAGCACCGCCGAAAAAATATAAATTGGAGAGTCGGGTTTGCGGAACGAAACGATTTTATGCTTTTTTGGCGGCGAAGCAGTAAACAGTTACACCAGAATATCATATAGGAGAACATGATGAAAAAAACCATTCCTTTTTTGACAATGACAGCGATGACGCTGGCGCTGCTGAGCGGCTGCGGCGCGTCATCCACACAGGAAAGCACTACAGCAGCAGTGACGGAGGCGGCAGCAGAGACTTCAGAAGCGGCCGAGGAAACTACAGCAGCCGAGGAAACCACAGCTGCAGAGGAGAGCGCGAACGCAGAGGATGCGGTGGATTACCAACTTCCGGAAGGGGTTGTTCCGGTTACCTGGGAGCCGTCGGAGGACAATCTGATTATCCAGTCGGATGAGGCACGTGCGCTGTATGACCGCATTATGGCAGAGGATTATCCGACGGTAGAGGAGCTGGAAGAAAGTGAAGTCGTGAAGCAGATTGATGCGCTGTCAGCTTATTATATTGAAAAATACGGAAAAACCGGGGATATCGATACACCGGAAAGAGCAGAGCTTCGCGAGGAGATCAAAAAGGAGTTCCTGGCAATCGGTTCGGCAAGACTGGCCAAGGACGCGGACGGAAAAGAAAGCTATGTTTATGATGGTGAGCTGAAGTCAGACTACTGGGCAGAGCTGGTGCTTGGTCTTCCGGCTTCCGGAAAATCAACGCGTGTGACGGATCCGGACAGTGCCGAGATGGGTGCCTTTATCTTTGACTGCGATGTGATCAAGACCCTGATCCCCGAGTATCAGGAGTCCTACGGTCTGGCAGCGGATGCTGTGCATACGGAAAGCATG
>CAVAXR010000104.1:0-5668 GCA_963592375.1 Oribacterium sp.
GTATGGAGGTAAGTGTTAAGTGCGACGGCGATGGTGAAGCTGCAGCCGCTGCAGAGCTGGAGGCATTCTTTAAGGAGAATCTGTGATATGACAGCGCTTTACGGAAAAAGTGTTTTTTCAGGCATTGCCATCGGCAGAATATCGATCTACCAGGGCAAGAGCAGGGATGACCTCGTCAAGAGAAGCCGGGCAGAGGATGCGGAGCAGGAGATCGGGCGGTTTCAGACTGCCCGGGATACCGCCAAGGAGCAGCTCGCCGGTCTGTATGAGAAAGCACTGAAGGAGGTTGGTGAGGCCAATGCCGCCATCTTCGAGGTCCATCAGATGATGCTGGACGATCTGGATTATGAGGAATCCATCATCAATATGATTCGGACGCAGGGCATCAATGCAGAGTATGCGGTTGCCGCCACCGGCGACAATTTTGCTGAGATGTTCGCGGCCATGGATGACGAGTACATGAAGGCGCGTTCTGTTGACATCAAGGATATTTCCAACCGCGTGATCCGGGTGCTTCAGGGTGTGACGGAGGCTGCAGAGCTGGAGGAGCCGGTTATTCTGGTGGCGGAGGATCTGACACCGTCAGAGACGGTGCAGCTGGATAAGAGCAAGGTGCTTTCCTTTGTGACACGTCTCGGGTCCACCAATTCCCATACGGCAATCCTGGCCCGCACGATGAATATCCCGGCGCTGATCGGCATTGATTTCACCGCAGATATGGATGGGAAGCTTGCCATCGTGGACGGCGCAAGCGGCAGCCTTATCATTGAGCCGGATCAGGCCACACTTTCCGACTATCAGGCCAGAAAGCAGGAATTGGATGAGGCAGCGCGGCTGCTTCTCGAGCTGAAGGGCAAGGAGAATGTCACCCTGGACGGCAGGAAGATTCATCTTTATGCCAATATCGGCGGAGTCGGGGATGTGGCTGCCGCCCTTGCCAATGATGCAGGCGGCATCGGGCTCTTCCGTTCGGAATTTCTATACCTTGAGAGTGAGGACTATCCGTCAGAGGAGGCCCAGTTCAAGGCCTATAAGGCAGTGGCAGAAAACATGGCCGGCAAAAAGGTCATTATCCGGACACTGGATATCGGCGCGGACAAGCAGGTGGGATATTTCCATCTGGATAAGGAAGACAATCCGGCCCTGGGCTATCGTGCAATCCGCATCTGTCTCGACAGAGTGGATATCTTTAAGACCCAGCTGAGAGCCATTTTCAGGGCGGCCTGCTACGGAAGCATTTCGGTGATGTATCCGATGATCGTGTCTCTTGATGAGGTGCATCGCATCAAGGAGATCGCAGCGGAGGTGCAGAAGGAGCTGGACGAGGCGGGCATTCCCTACGGTCAGGTGGAGCAGGGCATCATGATCGAGACGCCGGCGGCGGTTATGATGAGCCGTGAGCTTGCGGAGGAGGTGGACTTCTTCTCCATCGGCACCAACGATCTGATTCAGTATATGCTGGCCTGCGACCGGCAGAATCCGCATCTGGAGGCAACCTGTGATCCGCATCACCCGGCCGTGCTTCGCGCCATCGAGATGACCGTCCGGAACGGTCATGCCGGTGGTGCCTGGGTGGGCATCTGCGGTGAGCTTGGCGCAGACACGAGTCTCACCGAGACCTTCATCAGGATGGGGATTGATGAGCTGTCCGTATCCCCCGGCCGGATTCTTTCGGTACGGGAAGCCATCCGGAAATCGTCCCTTCAATAAAAATGACCAGTGTCAAAAGGTTCTTTTGACCCGGCATCATAAAAACGTATTTTGATAAAGCACAAAAGTTCGCGACGCGCGGACTTTTGTGCTTTTTTACGCATGCGTATTGATTGAACGGGGGAAAGATTGTATACTTTGACGGTATGGCAGAGATATCCGTACGGAATAGAACGGGGCGGCCTGAACTGCAGCTTCTGCGCGAAAACGAGTGACAGGCTGCGGATGAGGATGTCGGCCCGAAAACATTTTACAGGGAGAAAGTGTGAAGAACATGAATTTTGAAGAAACCAACAAAGCGCTTCTCGACTTCCTCGACAGAAGCCCGAATGCCTTCTATGCGGTGGCAAATATGAAGGCGATTCTGGAAGAGAATGGCTTTGAAGCGCTCTGTGAGGGCCGCGTCTGGAAGCTGCAGGCGGGAAAAAGCTATTATGTGACGCGGAATGATTCCGCGCTCATTGCCTTCCGGATTCCGAAGGAGGGCTTCACCGGCTTCCAGATCATGGCGAGCCACTGCGATTCACCGGTGTTTAAGGTGAAGAGCAATGCGGAGATGGAGATCGACAAAAACTACGTGAAGCTTAATGTGGAGAAGTACGGCGGCATGCTCTGTGCGCCCTGGCTGGACAGACCGCTGTCCGTGGCCGGACGTGTCGTGGTGGAAAGCGAGAACGGCGTGGAGACGCGTCTCGTGAACATCGACCGCGATCTTCTGATCATCCCGAATCTGGCCATCCACATGAACCGGCAGGTAAATGACGGCTACGCCTACAATGCACAGGTGGACATGCTGCCGCTCTACGGAGATGCTGATTCCGATGCGAAGGGAAGCTTCCTGAAGCTTATTGCGGCGGCAGCCGGCGTGGAGGAGTCACAGATTCTGGATACGGATCTCTATCTCTACAATCGGATGAAGGGCACGGTGCTGGGGGCAAACGGCGAATATATTGCGAGCGGACGTCTCGATGACCTTCAGTGTGCCTTCGCATCGCTGCAGGGACTGCTGGCATCCAAGCCGACAGAAAGCATCGCAGTGCACTGTGTTTATGACAACGAGGAGGTAGGCAGCGGCACGAAGCAGGGGGCGGCATCGACCTTCCTGAAGGATGTGCTGCACCGGATCCATGCGGCCTTCGGCAGAAGTGAGGAGGACTACCTCGTGAGTCTCCAGCAGAGCTTCCTGGTATCGGCGGACAATGCACATGCGGTGCATCCGAATCATGCGGACAAGGCGGATCCGACCAATCGTCCGTACATGAACAAGGGCATCGTCATCAAGTACAGTGCGAACCAGAAGTACACCACAGACGCCGTTTCCGGTGCCATCTTCCGGAAAATCTGCAAGGCAGCAGGTGTACCGTATCAGACCTTCACCAATCGTTCGGACATGCTGGGCGGCTCGACACTCGGCAACATTTCGCAGTCTCAGGTGGCACTGAATACCGTGGACATCGGTCTTCCGCAGCTGGCGATGCATTCGCCCTATGAGACTGCCGGTGCGAAGGATACGGCGTATCTCATCGAGGCAGCCCGGGTGCTCTTCTCCTCATCGGTGGAGGGCGCAGGGGACGGCAGCTATCGGTTGTCAATGGGCTGAGTGAAAGCCTGGCTTGCGGCGAGCGGATCACAGGCTTTGCGGATGCAGAGCCTTCCTGTATTTGGGGAGTATTTGTTAACGGGAGTATTTTTATGGAACAGAAAAAAATTAAATGGAGCGTGCTGGCCTTCATGGCCTTCTCCACGGTTTGGGGCTTTGGCAATGTAGTCAACGGCTTCATGTATTTCAACGGCCTTCAGGTCATTTTCAGCTGGATTCTGATGTTTGCGCTGTATTTCGTGCCCTATGCACTGATGGTGGGCGAGCTGGGCTCCGCCTTCAAAAAGTCCGGCGGCGGCGTCAGCTCCTGGATCCACGAGACCATGGGTGCGAAGATTGCTTACTATGCCGGCTGGACCTACTGGGCCTGCCACATCACTTATATCGCGAGCAAGTCCAGCGGCGGTCTGAAGGCGCTGTCCTGGGCAGTTTTCCGCAATGCGGAGACCTATGACAGTCTGCCGACCCTGGCCATTCAGGGTGCTACACTGGCCATTTTCCTCTTCTTCTGCTGGGTAGCCAGCAAGGGCATGAACCCGCTGAAGAAGATGACCAGCATTGCCGGCACCAGCATGTTCATCATGTCGCTTTTGTACATCATTCTGATGTTCGGTGCGAGAGTGATCAATCCGAATGCGGGCTTTGTGTCGATGGACTTCAGCCTGAAGAACCTGATTCCGAATTTTAATGTCGGCTATTTCACTTCCCTGTCCATCCTCGTGTTCGCAGTGGGCGGCTGCGAGAAGATCTCGCCGTATGTAAATAAGGTAGAGGATCCGGGTAAGGGCTTCCCGAAGGGCATGATTGCGCTGGCTGTCATGGTGCTGGTTTGTGCGATGCTGGGAACCGTGGCGATGGGCATGATGTTTGATCCGGCCATTGTCAATGAATCCAAGGAGAGCTTCAACTCCTATGTATCCAACGGCTCCTATTGGGCCTTCCAGCGTCTCGGTCAGTATTACGGCATTGGTGATACCCTGCTGGTAATCTATGCCCTCTGCAATGTGGTCGGTCAGCTGTCTACACTTGTGATCTCCATCGATGCACCGCTGCGTATGCTCCTGGATAATGAGGATTCCAGACAGTTCGTGCCGAAGGCACTGCTGAAGCAGAATCAGAACGGCGCCTATGTCAACGGCATCAAGATGGTCGTGGTGCTTTCCGGCGCCATCATCCTGATCCAGTCTGTGGTACCGGGTGCCGCTGCCGTACTGAAGCAGCTGACCAAGCTGAATTCTGTATGCATGCCGCTCCGTTACCTCTGGGTATTCGTGGCTTATATGGCGCTGCGGAAGGCCGGCGATCATTTCCATCCGGAGTATCGTTTTGTGAAGAGTCATAAGCTGGCTGTTTTTGTCGGCGGCTGGTGCTTTGCGGTAACAGCCGTCTGCTGCCTGATGGGTATGTATGATGAGGATCCCTTCACTATGGCGCTCAATATCATCACACCGATCGTGCTGACCACGCTGGGCATGATTCTGCCGATGATTGCCAAGATGGAGAACGGAAAGCGCGAAGGCTAAGCGCAGGTGATTCTGCATCAATGAAATATCAACACAGCTGAATATATCATTCTGACATAGAAGCGATACGAAAGTCGTATTATGCTATCCCGTGGAAATGTGCTAATATGAGTCCTGTTCGCATGAATTGTACGGATAAGAATACACAACGGGGTGACATAAGATGAGACTGAAGTATACTGGCATGACATTTGCTGACGGACTGACAAACGGAAAGATCTATGAGGGACGGGAGATGAATCCCTTCTGCTTCGTGGTACAGGATGACAGCGGAAGTCAGCGGATCTATTCCAGAGAAAACCCGCGTCCGGTGACCGGATCCGTTACCGGCGGAAGATGGGATATAGTAGGTTGAAAAACCGGGACCTTTGGTCCCGGTTTTTTCTGCGTTTTACAGCCTTTTTACAAAATCAGAAGAGACAAGCGCTACAGAAAAGGGTATAATTAAGGACAGATATTCGTACAGTGCCGTGCTGCGGAGATAAACAGCTGCGAAAATTTTTTTCCGGCGGCGCTGAAGCTTAATTAGGAAAGAGTCATTATGAAAGAGAAAGCAAAAAAAGCAGACTACCTTAAGAATCGTGAGCTGTCCTGGCTCCAGTTTAATATGCGGGTGCTGGCCGAGGCCGGCAATCCCAGGGTGCCCCTGGCAGAGCGGCTGACCTTCGCCTCCATTTACCAGACGAATCTGGACGAGTTCTTCATGGTGCGTGTCGGTACGCTGATGGTACAGATCGAGTCCGGCGAGAAGGTGCGTGAGAACAAGACCGGCATGACCAGCGCCGAGCAGGTGGAGGCCATCATTAACCAGGTAAAGAAGCAGGAGAAGCGGAAG
>CAVAXR010000105.1:0-5590 GCA_963592375.1 Oribacterium sp.
ATATACTTCTCATCAACCTGCACAGCCACCACTTCGGCTAGGAAGAGATCGTGACTTCCCAGCGGCAGTACCTGTGTGACCTTGCATTCAATGGAAACAGGTGCCTCTTCAATAGTAGGAGCAGAAACAACCGTCGCCTTACCTTCATGAAGATTCATGTCGGCCCACTTGTCTGTTTTGCTGCCGCTGGTGCAGCCGCAGTAGTCCAGTGCGCGTGCCAGTGCTCTGTTCGGCAGATTAATGACAAACTCGCCGCTTTCCTGCAGCATTGGATAGGATGCCCGTTCCCGACGTACAGAAATATAAGCCATGGGCGGGTCAGAACAGATGGTGCCGGTCCAGGCGATCGTGATAATGTTGGCGGTGCCGTCTTTGCCGCGGCAGCTCACCATAACGGCAGGCACAGGATAAACGAAATTGCCGGGCTTCGGAAAAGTGATTTTTGACATAAAAAAGCTCCCTTCTGTAAAAATTCATTGCATTTTCAGCGCTGAAATTATACAATACTAGTCGTGCAGTACAAAGCACAGTATACACCAAACCGCAGGTATAGTACATCGGTAGTATGCAAGCTTCCCAAGCTTGAGAGACGGGTTCGATTCCCGCTACCTGCTTTAAATCAGCACCACCAGAAAGAGCCGGAAACCGGAGAACTGAGTTTACTCAGTGAAACGGTTTCCGGCTCTTTCTGGTGGCGGACAAGGCGCGAAGCGCCTCTGTCCGCCACATCACCCATCGCGAGAGCGATGGAGTGATGCGGTGCTGATTTAAATCAGAAAGTAGATGCTGTTATAACCAACAGTCCTAACTAGGTGCGCTCGTTTATAGATGGTTTAAGTGAGAATGCAGAGTCCCTGAATTATACAAAATGAACAAACTGGAATAATGACTATGACAAAATAACAATACAATCGGAATATGTTAACGTTAACATTAGTCGTATTTTACTATTGCAAGTTAAATGGACTGATGGTAGGATATTGCAAAGTCCAGTGAGAGAAAATCGAATGTATCGAAATGAATTATTTCTGTTATAACTAAAATCTATGAGACGCCTATAGTTCTGATTTATGCATCCGCAGACTTCTCCGGCTTGAAAAAAAGGAGGTATGGAAATGAGTACATTCAACATCATGATTCCCAGTGCCGCTGCGGTAGATGACTTCGTGGCTAAGACCACTGCATTGCCGTTCGATCTGAACCTTGGTTCAGGCGCCCGTATCGTGGATGCCAAGTCCTTACTCGGCGTTCTGTATCTTGGGGTTGGGAAGATTCTGCGGCTCAGCGTAGCGGCAGGCCATGAGTCAGAAGTGCATAAGCATCTCCGTGAGTACCTGGTTTGAGACCGGGCACAGACGGAAGAGCGGAATTCTGACTTGTAAAAAATGCACGGACATCCGGCAGACTGAAAATTGGACAGAATGCAGACTTGCAGTGACGAGGCCTGAATAAATAAAAAGAGGATTGTGAATCATCACAGTCCTCTTTTTGTGCTTCATAAAATGGGTTCGCAGGTCAAGACCTGCGTGAATCCCGCTTATCGCCAGCGATTCCTCCGATGCTTCGAGCTTCGTTTGTTCAGCATGAGATCCCGTCTGACCTTCTGCTCCCGCGTAAGATCCCGGGTATGCTTCAGGAGACGTACACGGCGGCGCTTTCGCAGGAATTCCTGGTGTGCGGATAAGAGCCAGGAAATCAGAATGCTGAGCCCTGCGATGCAGGCCATGCCGCCGAGTACCAGAAGTGCCGTTAAAAGCGGCTTCCGGATGACGATGCGGCCGGCAGTTTTGTCGAACACGATCGGGGCATCGCCGGAGGCGGATTCTGCCGGAAGCTGTTTGCCGGCAGGACTGCTGCTTTCAGCGCTTACGGAAATGCTTTCCGGCACCTTTTCCGGTACATTGGCTTCTATGGTGGCGGCATCCTGAGAAGCGGCTTCGTATTCCCCGCTGCGGTCCAGCAGCTTCACATAGGCGGTTCCCACGCTTCGATCGCTGTAGAGATAGTCAATTCGGGCAATGCTGCCGTCGGACTTTTCTTCGTCGGTCAGCGCATAGCTGAGAGACGATGTGACAGAAGAGAAATCCACACCCTTTGGAAGTGTTACATGGTATTTTTCGTCAATGCTGAATTCCAGTGCATCCATCAGGGAAATGTCATTCACAGTGAAATGATTGCCGATGGAAGTGTAGGTGCTGTCATTTGCGGAAGCAGACAGTGAGGAGAAATTGGCATAGCCGAAATCAAAGAGAGCCTTGCTGTCGCGATACTGTGAGTTGTGACCGTTCAGGATGACTGCAATCAGTGTCATGCCGTCCTGTTCGCATGCTGTCACCAGTGTGTTTCCGGCAAGCATGGTGTAACCGGTTTTTCCGGCGAAGACACCGGGATAGTATTCCCGATAGCTTTTCCGCATCATGCGATGGTGTGCATAAATGGTATTGCGGCTGTCGCCCTCCGGGTATTTGGAGATGGGACCATGGGTATAAACCTGTGTCGCGTCAATCTGGCGGAAGGTGGGATTCTGAATGGCATACTGCAGAATCTTCGCCATGTCGGCACAGCTGGTATAGTGCTCCGGATCATTGAGTCCGGAGGGGTTCATGAAATGGGAATCCGTGCAGCCGATTTCCTGTGCCTTCTGATTCATCCGCTCGGCAAAAGCAGCATTGGATCCGGAGATATATTCTGCCAGTGCATTGGCGCAGTCGTTGGCGGAGTGCAGCAGCAGACAGTAGAGGAGATCCCGGACGGAGAGCTCATCGCCGGCGATGGCACCGATGACGGTGGAGTTGGCTTCCAGATTGGTATTGGTGGCGGCAAAGGAGAAGGTTACCATGTCATCGAGACTTTCCGCATTTTCCAGCACTACAATGGCTGTCAGCACCTTGGTGATGGAGGCCGGATAGTAGGCGGTATGCTCGTTCTTGCTGTAGAGCACGGCGCCGGAGTCGGCGTCGATCAGAATAGCGCCCTCTGCCTCGATCGTGTCTGTGAGCTGCGGCCAGTCATCTGCCAGGACGGTCACGCTGTGCGCAAGCGTCAGCAGGAGACAGAGCAGCAGGCAGAGCAGCTTTCCTGCAGTCTGGCGGGCACGCCCGCCTGTCAATAAATTCAGTTTCATAAATTATCCTTGTTTTCCGGGGCTTACGCGGGGAAAGATCACGGAGGCTTTGTAAAGATCACCGTCAATCGTGATTTCCAGCTTGCCCTTCATCAGAGTGGTAAGGCTTTTCGCGATGGAAAGGCCCAGACCGGAGCCCTCTGTGGTACGGCTGACATCGCCGCGGACGAAACGTTCTGTCAGCTCCTCCGGAGAAATGTTCAGCGGAGAGGAGGAAATGTTTTTGATGGTGCAGGCGGCATTTTCCTCGGATACCGTAACATCCACATAGACACGACTCCCGCGGAGTGCATATTTGCAGCAGTTGTTCAGCAGATTTTCGATGACGCGCCAGAGATGCCGACCGTCGGCCATAATGAGAACCGGCTGCTCCGGCGTACGGACAATGACCTCGAGCTTCGCAAGCTGCAGCTTGTCTTCGAATTCGCCCAGTGCCTGCTGGACCATTTCACCGTAGTCCAGCTGCATCAGCTCCATGCTCACATTGCCGGAGCTGGCCTTGCTGGCCTCCACGAGGTCCTCCGTCAGCGTTTTCAGACGGTGGGACTTCTGGTCCAGAACCTCGAGATACTGGGAGAGCTTCGGATTCGTGATTTCTTCCCGCTTCATGAGATCCACGTAGTTAATGATAGAGGTGAGCGGCGTCTTCAGATCATGCGAAACATTGGTGATGAGGTCAGCCTTCAGGCGTTCGGACTTCACCTGTTCGCTGACTGCCTTCTTGAGACCGGTGGCGATCCGATAGCTGTAGCAGTCGATACAGATCAGGATGGCCAGAAGTGCGGTGGCAGTCAGGAAGGACATGAGGCTCTGAATCCGGAAAAAACGGATATAGAGCAGAATCGCCAGCAGGAGACCGACAGCATTTGGCAGCAGGAACAGCAGCGTGCTGTAGAAGCGCGGCGCGGTCAGAGCGGCTGCAGAGACATAGCGCTGCGTGATCTTTACGAGACGGCGGCAGAGAGAATGCTCCCAGAGGGTGTCCGTTCGGTAGCTGCGTGTCAGAGACAGGCAGAGCGGCAGGAACAGCAGATACTTGATGAGAAAGGCAAGAATCTCGTTCCAGAAGCTGAAGGGCTCGATCGTGCCGATAATGCCTGAAAGAGAAAGCAGGAGATTCGCGGACAGTGAGTCTGCAGCACGAAGCCACAGCAGGAACAGCAGGGCCAGAAGCTCTGCCGGCAGACGATCCACGGGATAGAGCTGAGGCGTTTTATCGCTGCCGTGCAGTCCTGTAAAGCTCAGAAGTGCGGAAAAGCTGAGTCCGAAGATCAGAAGTCCCAGCGGCAGGAGGCAAAGGCCGATTACAACGCTCTGCCGGCGGGAACGATAGCTGGCGGCTGCCACAGAGAAATGATCGTGGGCCGGAAAGTCGGTATCTACGCCGATGCTGAGAGAATAGCTGCCGCCCGCATAGGGGCTGTGTGCTGTCAGCTGCGGTACCAGATTCGAGGGCGGCGTGTCCAGGTTGGAACGGATTTCCAGCGTCTGAGAGTCTGTGGTCAGAAAACTGCCCATGGAGAGCAGGTCCTCTGTGCTGCCATCGGAGATATTGCTGTAGCTGCATTCCTCTGCGCCGTCAGAATAGACCACGGAGAACCGGAGATTTGTCGGCTGGTCGAAAAATGTGCTTCTTACGGCATAGTACCGGGCCAGATAGCCCAGTGCTTCATAGGACAGATTCCCGACCGTCATGATGCCGTCGGTAGGGCTCGCCGGCTGATAATCCGGCATATAGGCGCGATATGTGACGCGAACGGAGGTGTCCTGAGACTTGTTGGCGGAGACGGCATCGTTGACTGCAATCTCATTTTTCTCATTTAAATAGTATCCCATGGAACGGGCATACCTGACGAGATAATCGAGACTGTAGGAAACGGTTGTGCCGTTTATGTCCGCCTTTGCGACCACCCGATTCAGATCCAGCGTGCCGTTTGTTTCGAAGATATCCCGGAGATCGATGTATTCAAAGATATCTGTCACGGCTTCATTCAGCAGCTCCTCATAGTTCTCGGAATAAACAAAATCAGGCTGGGTAAGGCATGCGAAGACATTTCCCCCGGAAGAGCTGCGGGAAAGTGTATACAGGCTCACCACAATGAGCAGCAGCGCACAGACATTTGCCGCAGCGGCCAGAAGCTTCCTCATGCGTTCTCCTCTTTGCTTTGCTTTTCAATCTTATAACCGACTCCCCAGACCACCTTGAGATAACGCGGCTCGCGGGGATTGATCTCGATTTTTTCACGGATGTGCCGGATGTGAACCGCAACCGTATTGTCCGCACCGATGGCCTCCTCGTTCCAGATGGAGGTGTAGATCTCGTCGATGGAGAAGACCTTGCCGGCATTTTTCACGAGCAGCAGCAGAATGTTGTATTCGATCGGCGTAAGCTTTACCGGCTCGCCGTCCACTGTGACCTCCTTCGTGTCATCGTTGATGCAGAGACCGCCGTTTCGGAAAATGCTG
>CAVAXR010000106.1:0-5581 GCA_963592375.1 Oribacterium sp.
CATGATCAGGGTTGGATCCAGGATGGCATACTTCGGAATGTTCTCGTAGCTGAATACGCTCAGTTTATAGTTTCTGCTTGTGTCGGTAATGACAGCGGAGGCGGTCACCTCACTGCCGGTGCCGGCGGTAGTGGGGATGGCAATGATCGGTTCAATCGGGCCGGGCACCTTGTGATTTCCCTCGTAATCGGTGATCTTGCCGCCGTAGCGTGCCAGTACACCTACAGCCTTGGCAACGTCCATCGGAGAACCGCCGCCCAGTGCCACGAGACTGGTGGCGCCGCAGGCTTTGTAGAGTGCAGCTGCTTCATTGACTACCTCTACGGTCGGGTTCGGCACGACATCGAGATAGGAGTCGAAGGCAATGCCGGCGGCCTCAATGATGTCCTGTACGCGCTTCACAACACCGATTTTCTCGAGACCGCGGTCGGAGACCAGCATGACATGATCGGAGTGGGTCTCGGCGAGAATTTCCGGGAGCTTATTGAGGCTGCCCATGCCGAACTGAATGTCCTGCGGAACCTTAAAGTTGAATGCTTTCATAATATTTTTTCCTTTCCTCTATTTTCTCAGTACCGGTTTAAATCGGGACTGAAGGTTATGTAATCGGCTGGGTTTACGGGTTACCTGACGATGGCTTTAGAAGTGCAGCTCCGTCCGCTGAATCAGATCCTTCTGCAACGGCTTTCCGAGCTCAACGAAGTAGGCGCTGTAGCCGGCCACGCGGACGAGCATGTCCTTGTAGTCCTCCGGCTTCTTCTGGGCAGCCCGCATGGTGGCGGCGCTCATAATGTTGAACTGCACATGCATTGCCCCCTTGTGGATATATTCCTCCAGAAAGGCAGCCAGATTATCCCGGCCCTCGATGCCGGCCACTGCCTCCTGCGGGAAGCGGAGATTCATCAGAGTGCCGTTCGTTGCAAGACTGTGATCCACCTTGGTAAGTGAGTTCACAATGGCGGTGGGACCGCTGATATCATGGGAGCCGCAGTCGGTATGCACAGGTCCCATGTTGTCGGAGATGGCCTCGCCCTTCTTTCGGCCGTCCACCGAGGCATTGGTGTTCAGTCCCATGGCAACGTTGGCATTTACGGAATAAACACCCGGGTTAAACTGACCGCCGCGCGGATTCTTTCGTCCGTAAATGTGACTGCAGTAGGTCTCAAACATGAAGCGGAAGAGAGCATCTGCGTAGTCGTCATCATTACCGTAATGATGCACATGCGAGCTGTTCACATAGGCATAGAGCTTTTCGTGACCCTTCCAGTTGTCCCTGACAGCCTGCAGCAGCTCTGCGCCGGTGCAGCGCTTTTCCTCGAATATCAGCTGCTGAATGCTGGAGAGGCTGTCTGCGCAGGTGGCAATGCCGCTGGCCTGCGGTCCGGTGCCGTTGTACTTTGCACCGCCCTCGGTGAGATCGTGACCGCTTTCCATGCAGTCCTCGAAGAGGGCGGAAACGTAAGGAAGCGGCTTCATGGCGCGGTGGGCATTATCAATGACACAGAGGCTGGAGCACATCTGATTGGTCCAGTATTCAAACTGGGCATCCACACTGGCCTTGACCTCATCGAGATTCTGATAGGTTTCGAGGCTGCCGGTGTCCGGACCGAGATGTTCGCCCAAAGCACCGCATTTTTCCCAGCGCGGGCAGTGCGGGCCGCAGTCGATGCAGCGGCCGCCGTTCAGCACCATTTCCATCATCTTCGGCGTATTCACATAGGCCGCATCATGCCAGCCGTATTCCTTTCCGGGAAGACTGATCTCTACGCAGCCCACTACGCAGTAATCGCGGGCCTCCTCCAGTGTCATGCCCTTTCGCATCATGCCCTGGATGGCAGGACCGTCATTGAAAACCTTTGGATGGCCGTAGCCGGCGCGAATGCATTCCACGGTCTTGATACGAAGCTCCTCCGGCGTGTTTTCGTGCATCCGGACACAGAGCCAGGGGTTCATCATTCGGGTATGGGCACTGGCCTCCAGCAGCAGGAAGGTGAGATCGTTTGTGGCATCGTTTCCGTCCTTATCCACGCCGCCGATGGTCAGACTTTCGCCGCCGAAGCCCCGGCCGTTTCGAAGCGCCATGCTGCCGGCATCCTTCAGTTTTGTGGGGCAGTTCAGCTTGACATACTCCACCTCGAGGAGCTCCAGTGCCTCCTCCTTCGTGATTTTTCCCTCCCGGATATCTTTTTCATAGAAGGGATTCAGCCACTGGTCCACACGGCCGTAGCTGATGGAATGTCCGTTGGACTCCACACAGATCAGCATGGTGGCGAAGTTGAAGAGCTGCATGGCCTGGCGGAAGCTTTGCGGTGCACCGGCAGCGACAGCCCGGCAGTTTTCACCGATCAGCAGAAGCTCCTGCTTCCGTGCCTCGTCTTTTTCGGCAGCGGCCATATCATCGGCGAGAGCTGCATAGCGGAGAATATAGCGCTCCACGGCATCAAACATGAGGATCGAGGCCTCGTACCATTCCCGCTTCTCGTTGTATTCCGGGTCGTGCATGGAGAGCGCGGCGAGCTTTTCCCTGGCCCGGGCGCGAATGCCGCCGAAGCCAAGCTCCATGAGACGCGGATAGTCGATGGCAAGATGTCCGGTTCCGGCATAGTGATAGAGGTTCGTCTGATAGATCTTCTTGCCGGCCTCGCTGCCCTTAATCTGATCCTCGGTGAGGCGCACATTTACATAGTCATCCAGAGTCTGTCCCTGCCACCAGCGGCAAAGCTCCAGAATCTCCTGCCGTTCCTCCTCATTCCGGATGTAGAACTGATCATGCTCCCGCTCCTCAAAGGGGTGATGCAGGATCTCATTGATGATCCAGTTCACGCTGAACTCCGGATAAATGGGCGCGGCCTTCACGGGAGACGCAATGTCGCCGACGATGAGATCCTCGTCATAAATATAAATGCCGCATTTGTCCAGAACATTGGCAAATGCATATGCCACCTGCGGCTTTTTCGGTACATGGGCATGGGCCTTGTAGCTCTCGGTCACGTAGCGAAGCCGCTCGACGTCCACGTCATAGCCCCGGTCCAGAAAGGTCTGCCGCAGATGATTGATGCGCGGGAAGGGGGACCAGTCCTCGTGATGCACCTGATAGCCGAGACAGTAGACTCTGTCGAAGGGCTCGGTGCCGGATGCAGTTGTGTGAGTTGCCATCATTAACCTCCTATTTATAGCTCATTGTGCAAATGTTTTCGTTTTCAGCTTTCGCGGGTTCCCACCAGGCAGTGGATCCCGCGGCTTCGGAAATATTCCGCCAGCGCCTCCACATGCTTCTGAAAGCTCTGCCTGCGGAAATGCAGCTTCTCCATGGGATAGTCCCGTCCCAGAGAACGGTATTTTTCCTCTCCCAGCCGCATGAAGCTTAGAAGCTGAAGCGTGCGGACCCTGCCGTGCAGCCGGTTCAAAATGAAGTCGGCCGAGGCTTCTATATTTTCCTCATCATCATTGATGCCCGGAATCACCGGAATGCGGAGAATAAGATCATGCCCGGCGGCAGTAAGCTTTTCGAGATTCTTCAGCACCAGCTCGTTGCCGGCACCGGTATACTCCTTATGCACGGCGCTGTTCATGTGCTTCAGATCCGAAATGAAGAGATCTGTATAAGGAAGCACCTTTTCGATCTCCGACCAGCTCATATGGAGCGTTGACTCACAGCAGGTATGGAAATGCTCGCTGCGGCAGGTCTCGAAAAGCGCCCGCACAAAGTCGGCCTGCACCAGCGGATCGCCGCCGGATACCGTGACACCGCCGCCGCTTTTCTCATAGTAGCCGCGGTCCCGCCGGATGATCTCCATGCACTGCTCGACGGTCATGCACTCGCCCCAGCGCTTCAGCGCATCCGAGGGACATTCATCGAGACAGCGGAGACAGTCCGTGCAGCGGCTCCGGTCGATCCCGGCCAGCTTTCCGACGGTGAAGCGGAAGAGGGTGGGATCCTCCGGACAGACCTCGCTGCAGGCATTGCAGACCCGTCGCCCGATGCATTTGCTGCGGTAGACGCCGACCTCCGGCAGAAGCCTCTGGCTCTCGGGATTGCTGCACCAGCGGCAGCGCAGGGGACAGCCCTTCAGGAAAAGCTCCGTCCGCAGCCCCGGTCCGTCATGTATGGTGAAACGCTGAATGTTGAATACAATTCCCTCCGGCATATGCGGCTCCTTGTGGTTTGGTCAATACTTTTGACCAATTATACCGCGTTAAATCATCGAATACAATAAGAAGCTTTCGAAACCTAGTATAAAAAATTACTTTAAAGTTTTAATCAATCGTCACAAAGAGCAAAAATTTACGGAGTTAGCGTTGACATGTGTGCAAGTTTGCTATATCATTGACTCACAACAACAAAGCAGTGGGCAAAATGCGCAGACTTGAAGCGAATCGGCATTGACATCGACGCAAGGTAAATAAGTTTAATTAAAAGCGTGAATTAAATGGCGGATACGAGAAAGGCAATGCAGATATTTAAGAATGCGCGCTGCGGCTGCACAGGAGACGACAGGAGCGGCCCTTCGGGGCGGCTCGGAAAAAGAAAGAGGAGGAAAAATGAAGTATTTTCTGGACAGTGCAAAATTGGATGAGATCAAGCTGGCGTACAACACCTTCGGCATTGACGGTGTGACCACAAACCCGCGCCATATCATGCTGAGCGGCAAGCCCTTCCTGACTGCCATCACAGACATTGCAAACTGGATCAAGGAAGAGGGACTGGAGGGCATCGACAAGTTCCCTGTATCTGTGGAAATCAACCCGCATCTGGATGACACACAGGAGATGATCGAGGCTGCACATAAGGTTTCTGCCATCAGCCCGAACTTCTGCATCAAGATCCCCTGCACAGAGGCCGGCGTAGCTGCTGCCCGCGCACTGGAGAAGGAAGGCATCCGCACCAATGTGACACTGGTATTTTCACCGGCACAGGCTATCCTTCCGGCAAAGAACGGCAGCCTGTTCGTATCTCCGTTCATCGGCTGGAAAGAGGCCAACGGCGAGGACTGCAGAAAGTACATCCAGGATATCGTGACCATCTACAAGAATTACGGCTTCTACGGCAAGACAGAGATCATCTGCGCTGCCATTCGTACACCGAAGCAGATCGTGGATTGTGCAGTGGCCGGCGCTGACATCGTGACAACCGGACTTGCTGTATATCAGGACTGCATGAAGCATGCTTATACCCGTCAGGGCATCGACACCTTCTGCAACGCTTGGGACAACACGGCAACAGAGTAATACACGGTCAGATCATTCAGAAGGGAGCGTCAGCGAAATGAAAATCGGATTTATCGGACTCGGCATCATGGGCGAGTCCATGTGTGAGAATATCGTAAAGAAGCATGACGATACCGTTTACTGCTTCGACTTCGTGAAGGAGAAGGTTGAGCTTCTGGCCTCCAAGGGCGCAGTTGCCTGTGCAGACTCCGTAGAGCTCGCTGAGAAGAGCGACGTCATCATTTCCATGGTGCCGAAGTCAGAGCACTCCATGAGTGTTTACAAGACCATCCTTCCGGTGCTCGGCAAGGGCAAGACTTGCATTGATATGTCCACCATCGATCCCAGCGTTTCTGTGGAGATCAGCGAGATG
>CAVAXR010000107.1:0-5564 GCA_963592375.1 Oribacterium sp.
GTTCTGGAGTACTGCAGCAAGCTGAAGGAGCTGGGTGAGCAGGTAAAGGACAAAATTTTCATTGTTCCGCGTGTATATACCAACAAGCCGCGTACCACAGGCGAGGGCTATAAGGGCATGCTTCATCAGCCGGATCCGGAGAAGGGGGCAAATGTTGTCAGCGGTATTGCGGCGATCCGTAAGCTCCATATGGAGGTTCTCCGGCAGACAGGCTACAGCACCGCCGATGAGATGCTTTATCCGGACAATCTGCGGTATCTCTCTGATATCATGAGCTATATTGCAGTGGGTGCGCGTTCCGTGGAGAACCAGCAGCACCGTCTCGTGGCCAGCGGCATTGATGTGCCCTGCGGCATGAAGAATCCGACCTCCGGCGATCTGGGCGTTATGCTGAACTCTATCTATGCCGGACAGCACGGACACGACTTCATTTTCCGGGAGTGGGAGGTAAAGTCTGACGGCAATCCCTACACGCATGCCATCATGAGAGGTTCCCAGAGCAAGAGCGGGCAGATGCATCCGAACTACCACTATGAGGATCTGAAGCTTCTCTATAATCTCTATACTGACAAGCAGCTGGAGTATCCGGCCTGTGTGGTGGATACCAATCACTGCAATTCCGCAAAGCACTATAAGGAGCAGCTGCGCATTGCCCAGGAGATCATGCATTCCAGAAAGTATTCACCGGAAATTGCCGGCTTCGTAAAGGGTCTCATGGTTGAGTCCTACCTCGTCGAGGGCAACTGCAAGGTGGAGGAGCATATCTTCGGAAAATCCATCACAGATGCCTGCATCGGCTGGGAGGATACCGAGCGTCTGATCTCCAACGTATATGACTACGTGCAGCAGACTGATTTCTAAATAAAGAGGAGTAAAACATGGGAGTTTACGAGGAACTGGTGGCCAGAGGTCTGATTGCCCAGGTCACAGATGAAGAACAGATCAGAGAAATGGTGAACAACGGCAAGGCCACCTTCTATATCGGCTTTGATCCGACCGCGGATTCTCTGCATGTTGGCCACTTCATGGCGCTTTGCCTGATGAAGCGTCTGCAGCAGGCCGGCAACCGTCCGATTGCCCTGGTGGGCGGCGGTACCGCGATGATCGGCGATCCCAGCGGACGTACCGACATGCGGAAGATGATGACCGTGGAGCAGATCGACCATAACTGCGAGTGCTTCCGGAAGCAGATGAGCCGCTTTATTGATTTCGGTGAGGGCAAGGCCATGCTCGTCAACAACGGCGACTGGCTCCGAAATCTGAATTTCCTGGATTTCATGCGCGAGATCGGTCCCTGCTTCTCTGTAAATGATATGCTGCGGGCACGCTGCTATGTGAACCGCCTGGAGAAGGGACTGTCCTTCCTGGAGTTCAGCTATATGCTGATGCAGGGCTACGACTTCTACCAGCTCTATCAGCAGTACGGCTGCAATATGGAGTTCGGCGGCGATGACCAGTGGTCCAACATGCTGGCCGGCACAGAGCTGATCCGGAAGAAGCTTGGAAAGGACGCCCATGCGCTGACAATCACCCTGCTGACCAACAAGGAAGGCAAGAAGATGGGCAAGACAGCCAGCGGCGCTGTCTGGCTTGATCCGGAGAAGACCAGTCCGTACGATTTCTACCAGTACTGGAGAAATGTAGACGATGCCGATGTGATCAAGTGCATGAAGCTTCTGACCTTCATCCCGCTCGAGGAGATCGAGGCCATGGAGAAGTGGGAGGGCGCCGAGCTCAACAAGGCGAAGGAAATTCTGGCATACCACCTCACAGAGCTGGTGCACGGTACGGAGGAGGCCCAGAAGGCCGATTCTGCCGCAAAGTCCATCTTTGCCGGCAGCGGTGACTCCGAGAATATGCCGAGCGTCACGCTGAAGGACGAGGATTACCGGGACGGCAGTATCGATATTCTCGGTATGCTGGTGGCAGCAGGTCTCTGTGCATCCCGCGGTGAAGCCCGGAGAAACGTGCAGCAGGGCGGCGTATCCGTGGACGGCGAAAAGATCACTGATATCGCGAAGAGCTACGTAAAGGCTGATTTTGCGGAGGGAAAAATCCTCAAGAAGGGCAAGAAGAACTTTGTGAAGGTGCTTGGCTGATATCATTACGAAAAACTTACAAAGAAATGAAAGAAACGGGAGATTCCTTGTGGAATCCCCCGTTTTCGTTTATAATGCGATTAAATCGGTGTAGTAGAAGGAAAAATATAAGAACTGCACGGATTGACCACTACGGGGAGATGATTGAATTATGCATATATTACAAAAGCTGAGGCTCGCATTGGCAGTTGTGCTTGCTGCAGGCAGTCTGGCAACGCCGGCATTTGCCGCAGGGAAGACGATGAATGCGGTGAAGAATACGGCGCCGGTGAAGCTTGTACTGGAGGGCGAATACCTAGAGGGAAAGGTCAATGATCCGGTGAGCCGGAAAACCCAGAAGGCCTACATTATCCCGGACAACGCGAGCTTCCATCTGGAAACAACGTCCTCCGCGATTGCTGCTTCCGATATCATTGTGTATTCCAACGAATTTGTGGAGGGACAGGACAGGGGCGCGCGAAACCGCATTCTGTCGAAAACAGTGCCCATCAATGCCTCATCGCAGCTGCTGCCGGACAGCTACTATGAAAATGGAGAAAATGACGGTACGCTTTATGACTTTACCAATCGCTGCTTTGACGTGCGGATCTTCATGAACAGTGAGCATACGCAGTATCAGGATATTTATTTCAATATTGTGGACAGTGATATGTTCTCGGAGATGCAGGATCAGGCAGAGCAGAAGAAGGAAGAGGCTGAGGCAAAGGAAAAGCTGCTCGTTCAGCAGTATGGACCCGCGGCGGCTTCAAGAAGCTGAAAAAAGGTGAATATGAGTTACTATACGGCAATTACAATGCTGGATATTCTATCGCTGATGATTATGCAGCTTTTCGTCAATCGGAGCATCTCGCTGACCGGCGGGAAAAAGCGCATGTTTCAGTATTTTTTCGGGCTGATCACATTGGCCATCTTCTGTGAATGGGCAGGTGTGAAGCTGCAGGACGGCGGCGCGTCTGTGCGCTGGCTGCATACGCTGGTGAAGGCAGTGGAGCTCTCCGTTGCTCCGTTTTTCGGCTTCATGTTCGGCTTCGTGCTGGACGGGCGCTGGCGGAAGGCGGTCTATGCCCTGCTGACGGCACATGCGCTGCTGGAGGCTGCCTCCGGTATCTTTGGCTTTATCTACTATGTGGATGAGCATGGACATTACAGCCATGGGAGCTTTTACTGGATCTATATTCTGGCGTATTGTCTACATCCTGCTTGCTGTGATGCGGAATATCCGGACCTATCAGTACAGCGGCGCCATTGCCTTTGTGCTGATTACCCTGTGGGTCATTCTCGGCATCGCGATCCAGCTTTGGAACAGTCAGCTGAAGGTAAGCTATACCGCGATTTCTATCGGCGGCATCATGGCGTACCTTTTCACGATGGAAATGATCCAGCAGACAGATGCGCTGACGGAGCTTCTCAACCGACGCGGCTACGAGAACTATGTTGCACATCTTGAGAGAAGAAGTGCCCTGCTGTTCTTCGACGTGGACAAGTTCAAGTATTGCAACGACACCTTTGGCCATGCCTATGGCGATCAGGTGCTGAAGACCATCGGACAGACGATCAAGAGCAACTATGCCCGGTATGGAAAATGCTTTCGGTACGGCGGTGACGAATTCTGCGTGATTCTTACGCAGCGCCTGGAAAACATTGAAGAGGTAAACAGCCGCTTTTTCGGATGTATGCAGGAGCTGCGGGAAAAGGATGGCCGGATGCCGACGGTTTCCATCGGCTATGCCTACTATGATCCGGCCAGCAATAACATTCAGGACACGGCAGCCGAGGCCGACCGCATGATGTATGAATACAAGCATCGCGGAAGAAGGGCATTTACGTAAAGATTACTTGCGAATCGTTCGTGTATATGTTAAGTTAGTTGATTGCAGGGGCATGCCTTCGGCATGCCCCTGTGAATTTTCTACAAGATTCCTTAAAGGAGGATGTTATTCATGAAAAAGACATTGGCACTTCTTTTGGCCGGTGCAACAGCCGTATCCATGCTGGCCGGATGCGGAAGCAGTTCATCTACTGCAGGCACAACCGCTGCAGCAGCTGCAGAGACAACTGCGGCAGCTGACGCTGCAGAGGGAACTGAGGCTGCCGGCGAAACCGCTGCAGCAGCTGAAGAGCTGAAGGAGGTTGAGAACCTCGAGGTTGCTTTCGTTCCTTCCCGTGAGCCGTCAGAGATCGTAACCGCTACCGAGCCCCTGAAGGAGATGATCCAGAAGGAGATGACTAACCTTGGCTATGACATCAAGAACGTGAATATCACCGTCGGTACCAGCTACGAGGCTGTCGGTGAGGGTCTGGGCGCAGGCACCATTGATGTTGGCTTCATTCCGGGCGGTACCTATGTGCTGTATGATGACGGTGCTGAAGTGCTTTGCACAGCCACAAGAGACGGTCTGTCCATTGATTCCGATGACCCGAAGGTCTGGAACGATGAGAAGCCGACAGAGGCGGTGGACAAGCAGGTTACCTATTACAGAGCCATCATCGTGGCAGGTCCTTCTGAGGCAGGCAAGGCAGTGGCTGCGAAGGTAAACAATGGTGAGGCGCTTAGCTGGGAAGACCTGGACGGCCTCAACTGGGGCGTGATGGGTCCGACCTCCAGCGCCGGCTACATTTACCCGGCACTCTGGATCCAGCAGAACTACGGCAAGAACATCACAGATCTCACACATGCTGTACAGTGTGATTCCTACGGTACCGCATGGGCACGTCTCGCACAGGGACAGATCGATGTTCTCTGCACCTATGCAGACGGACGCCGTGACTATGCTGAGAAGTGGCAGTCTGAGTATGCTATGAGCAATTCTATCTGGGATGACACCGACCTCATCGGTGTGACGGACGGCATCTTCAATGATACCATCTCTGTTTCCAGAACCTCAGAGCTTATGCAGGATGATGATTTCAAGACCGCTCTTCAGCAGGCCTTCATCAACATCGGCGGAACCGAGGAAGGCAAGGAAGTTATTGCCATCTACAGCCATAAGGGCTATGTAGCTGCCAACGATGCTGACTACGATTCAGAGCGTGCCGCACAGAAGATCATTCAGGAGCTTCGCGCAAATTCGTAAACGCAGCTGATGAGGCGTGATCCTCATTGCTGTCAAACTGAAGGGAGGCAGAGTATTCTATTCACGAATGGAAGCTCGGCCTCCTTTTGCATTCAAAACAACCTTAGAAGGGAATCCAGAACCATGATTAATTTTGAAGATGTCGGAAAGAAGTATCCGAACGGGTATGAGGGTCTGAAGCACATTAACCTGCAGATCGAACAGGGCGAGTTTGTGGCCATCATCGGCCTCTCCGGTGCCGGTAAGTCCACACTGATCAGAACCATCAACCGCATGCATGATGTCACAAGCGGAAAGCTCACCGTCGACGGAACCGATGTAATGGGACTGTCCGGCAAGTCTCTCCGGAAGTTCAGAAGAAAGATCGGAATGATCTTCCAGTCCTTTAACC